>CAZZKD010000182.1:0-3591 GCA_964655095.1 uncultured Thermocrinis sp. | reverse complement strand
ATCTTTGACACATAATACATAAAAGTAATTATATGCTCACTTACTAAAAATTCAACGATAGGCATAAGATTGTTCGAAAAATCTTGATGTCCCGATGAGAGATTTTGAAAAGCAACCTTGGAAGTCATCAAGGTGGCGATTATAATATAGCAAAGGGGGGTTGATGGAAAAGTTAGAGATTAGGAGTTGGCTTGCAATAGGAGGGTTGCTTCACGACATAGGAAAGCTTATAGACAGGGCTGGAGAAGAAAGGGCTGAAGAAGAAGAAAGGAGAAAGTTCAAATATGCACATGCGGTGTATTCTTATAAGTTTTTAGAGGAGCTTTTGGAAAGGAAAGGAGTAAGCCAAGAAGTGCAAGAGCTTATCCTTTCTGGTGCCTACCATCACAATCCAGAGCGCAATAACCTATACCACATAGCCCAACAAATTGCAGACCACTGTGCCAGCAGTGAAAGGAGCAGAAGAGAAGAGCAAAGCGTGGATCAAACTACCCAAAGAAAAGAGGAAAAAAGACTAAAGAGTATTTTCGGCTTGGTAGATTTAGAATGCGCCAAAACTTACTTAGATGGAGAAAAACACGAATACGAGTTGGAGCCTTTGAAGTTGGAAAAAGAGGTTATTTTTCCAAAGGATGCCAGTCAAATTGGGACCTCTGGAGTGCAAAAATATAAAGACCTACTTCAAGCTTTGAAAACACACCTAAGCAAACTTGACTTTAAGGATCCACAAAAGACACTCACAAAGCTCTATTATCTGCTTTACAAATACCTTTGGTGCGTGCCCGCTTCTACCTACGACAAAGAGAGGGGAACCAATCACTTTCCAGACATATCCCTCTTTGACCACCTAAGAGTTGCCAGTGCTTTGGTAAGTAGCCTTTGGACAGACTACAACAAAGAGAGACTTAACGGTGGGCTAAACGCAGTGGAATTTCTGCTCGTTGAGGGGGACATAACGGGTATTCAAAGGTTTTTATATCAACTTTCTAACATAAGGGGAGTTGGAAAAAGGCTCAGAGGAAGAAGTTTCTTCCTTTCTGTGCTTCCCATAATCCTTGGCAGATTTTTCTTGAAGGAACTTGAATATCCTATGGTAAATCTCCTCTATGCGGGCGGTGGAAAGTTCCAGCTTATAATTGGCTACGAAGAGGGTATAGAGCAAAAACTTGAAGAGCTACAAATGGAAGTGGATGAGGTTTTGGTCAGAGAGTTTGGAGGACACTTGGGGGTTGTCTTGGGTTGGCTAAGGTTAAGGGGAAGTGATTTAGGGGTAGGCACACTGGGAGAGAAAATACATGAGCTTTACGAAGAGGTAGGACGCAAGAAATTTCAAAAGTTCTTCACCATACTAAAAAACTTTGACCAATTAGCCAATCCCTTTGGACCCGATAACTACGAAGTGTGCCCTTCCTGTCAAATCAACCTAAAGCCAGAGAGCCAAGAGTTTTGTAATTGGTGCGAGCTTTTCCAAGAGGTGGGAGCAAAAATTCCAAGGGCGGAGTATGTGGTTTTTTCTCCTGAGATGGGAGACCTTTATCTTGAGGATATAGGTGGTGTTAGCGTTTATTCCAAAGATCAGGTTGCCTACACTCTACCAGAGGACACCCTGTTATTGCTAAACTCCACAGACTTTGAGGACAAAGCGGACGGCTTTTTCTTTTTGGCAAACACCGTTCCTTTGGAAGAAGACGGTAGTGTTAAGGACTTTAACGAGCTTGTGGAAGAAGAGGAAGAGGGCTACAAACTTTTGGCTTTTGTCAAGGTGGATGTGGATAATTTGGGGCTTATATTCTCGCAGGGTTTAAAAAAGGACTATTCTCTCTCCAGAGTAGCAACCCTAAGCAGAAGCTTGGAACTGTTCTTTTCTGGATACATAAACACTCTTTTGGAGCAAAAGCAATTCAAAAACAAAGTTTATGTGGTCTATTCGGGAGGAGATGACCTGTTTTTCTGCGCACCTTGGGAAACTGCATTGGAAGTAGCAAAAGAGCTCGAGAAGGACTTTAGCGCCTATACCTGCTACAATCCGTGCTTTACCCTTTCTGCAGGAGTCTTCTTCCAAAGACCTAACTATCCCATAAGGTTTGGTGCAGATGGGGCAGAGCAGGAAAAGGAACATGCCAAAGTGGAAAAGAACTGCATAAGCCTTTGGAAAGAACCACTTCCTTGGGAAAAGTTTAGATATGCCCTTGAGGAACTAAAGCGCTTTTTGGCAAACTTTGATGCTCCTAACCACAGAACACTTCTTTACAGGATTTACACTCTCTTGAGGGCAAACAAAAGGGGCAACGGAATAAGCATGAGGTTTTATCCAATGTTTTACTATCAGCTCTACAGAAACATAAAAGAAGAAGAGCAACAAAGAGAACTTGAAAGTCTAATACTTGACCCAGGAAACAACTATAACATCAAAGACTACGCAGAGCTTATCTTAAAGCTTGTTTTAATGAAAACAAGAGGAATGTCAGAAAAGGCAAAAAATAGTCATTATATAAATAACAACTTAGGAGGGTAGCGATGAGCAGAAACAATCCACAACAGAACAGACAAAAAAACAATGATAAAGAGTCAGAAAATGTAAAAAAGTTAAAGGAAAAGCTTAGTAATGAATCAATAGCCGAATTTTCTGAGAAGGACATTTTCCATCCCGAAGAAGGCTACGTTAAGAAAGCGATAGAAGATATAAATATTACAGCTGTGCAACTGAGAAAGGTCTTCCAAGAATTCAAGGTGATAGTGGATGGGCTAAAGAAGGACGAAAGCGTAGATAGAGCTTTGGCAAGGTTATACAAGCTTTATGCCCTTTTGGAGTATCAGGCAGAGAGAGGCGTGTTGGACAAAGATTTCAAAGAGCTTATGTTCAGGCTTTTTGATAATATAGAAAGGAATAAGAGCACTCAAGCTTTTGAGAAGGCTTACGATCTTTTGATGGCTATGGTAGCTTACTCTAAGAAATCCTAAGGAGGTGGGGTGATGTTTTCTTACAAAGGCACTGTAATAATTAGGTATGAGCTGAAGGCAATAACTGGTTTGAGGGTAGGAGGTTCTAAGGAAAACTTTGAAATAGGCGGTATGGACAACCCGGTTATAAAGACCTTGGCGGAGATAGAGAACTACGACGGCGAAGGAAACAACCTACCCGAAGGTGCTCCCTACATACCCGGTTCTTCCTTGAAGGGTAAAATCAGGTCTTTGGTGGAGTGGGCTAAGGGAAGGGTGGATGACATGATTGAAAGAGCTATACATAGTGCCAAGAATATTGTTGAAGAAGCAGGAAGGGCTTGCGTTTGTGGAAGGTGTGAGGTTTGCAAGGTCTTTGGCACAGGTGATGCAAAGACTTTAGATAATTTGCCATTGGAGGAACTTCCCGGACCTCCAAGGCTCAGGGTCTTTGATGCTTATCCCACTTGGAAGAGCTTAGAGATGCTGAGGAACATCTTGGGTGAGAACATCTTCACAGAGGTAAAGACGGAAAACGCCATAAACAGGCTTACTTCCAGAGCAAACCCAAGGAAGGTGGAAAGGGTGCCCGCAGGTGTTGTCTTTTTTGGGGAGATGGCTTTTCATCTGTTTGCAGAGCAAGACCCTAAG
>CAZZKD010000181.1:0-1642 GCA_964655095.1 uncultured Thermocrinis sp. | reverse complement strand
AGAACTTGGACTGGGGACCTTTGTTTGGGACAGAGACAGCTTTTCTGAAGATTTTGACGTTTATTTTCTTGGCTTTCAGAAAAATCCCTTTAAGTTTATTGCAAGGTCAAAGCTTTTTGTCTTTCCATCCCTTTGGGAGGGTTTTCCTAACGCTTTAGTTGAAGCTATGGCTTGTGGGGTGCCGGTTGTTTCTTCTGATTGCAGGAGTGGTCCAAGGGAGATACTGGCACCCAACACTGATGTGGAGTATCAGACTGAAAAGCCAGAGTTTGCAGAGTATGGTGTGCTTATGCCTGTGTTTGATGTAAAATTTAAATCAGCAAAGGAGCCGTTGGAGGAAAAGGAGAGGATGTGGGTGGAGGTACTTGATAAAATGCTTAGGGATGAGAGTTTAAGGATGGAATATTCCACAAAAAGTAAAAAAAGAGCAGAAGATTTTAGAATTGAGAGGGTTATACATCAGTGGATGGAGGTTTTGTATGGTTGAAAATTTAAAAATCTGCGTAGTAGGGCTTGGGTATGTGGGGCTTCCTTTGGCTGTAAGCTTAGCAAGACATTTTAGAGTAATTGGTTTTGACGTAAACAAAAAGAGGATAGAGGAGCTTTTAAGCGGTGTGGATAGAACGGGTGAAGTGGAAGATGCAGAGGATTTAACTCAGGAAAACTTAGAATTTACAAGCGACCCATCTCGCATTGGAGAGTGCAATTTCATTATCGTGGCTGTGCCTACACCTGTGGATAAGCTAAAAAATCCAGACCTTTCTTTTCTCAAGTCTGCTTCAGAGACCGTGGGTAGGTATATGAAGCCTGGTAGTGTGGTGGTATATGAGTCCACTGTTTATCCCGGAGCTACAGAGGAGGTGTGTGTGCCAATATTGGAAAAGGAAAGCGGTCTTAAGTGGAAGAAAGATTTCTTTGTAGGATACTCTCCTGAGAGGGTCAATCCCGGAGACAAAGAGCATACATTAGAAAAAATCGTAAAAGTGGTAGCCGGTGATACCCCCGAAACCCTTGAGCTTATAGCCGAGGTATACGGAAAGATAATTAAGGCTGGCGTTTATAAAGCCCCAGATATAAGAACCGCAGAAGCGGCAAAGGTTATAGAAAATATTCAAAGGGACATAAACATAGCCTTGATAAACGAGCTTGCCCTTATATTTCACCGGCTTGGGCTTGACACAAAAGAGGTGCTAAAGGCAGCTGGAACAAAATGGAACTTTTTGAAGTTTGAACCTGGATTGGTGGGGGGTCATTGCATACCAGTAGATCCATACTATCTTGCTCACAAATCCTTAGAAGTTGGCTATGTGCCAGAGCTCATACTGGCAGGAAGAAGAATAAATGAATTTATACCAATCTATATAGCCCACGAGCTTGTAAAATATCTTATTAAAACTGGAAAAAAAGTAAAGGATGCCAAAGTCTTAGTGCTTGGAGCTTCCTTTAAGGAGAATGTGCCAGATGTAAGAAACAGCAAAGTGTTTGAAATTTTAAAGGAGCTTAAGGATTTTCAAGTAAACACGATCCTATACGATCCGGTAACTAACAAAGAGGAGGTGAAGGAAGAGTATGGTGTAGATCTTGAAGAAGACTTTTCGCTTCATACACCATACGATGCCATACTGTTTGCAGTTAGACATAA
>CAZZKD010000180.1:0-8349 GCA_964655095.1 uncultured Thermocrinis sp. | reverse complement strand
AATAGTTTTCCTGGGTTTTTTGACACCTCAAGGCATACCTTGTAGGCAAGCTCGTTGGAAGGTCCTACCACAAAGTTATCAAAGGTGTATTTGTCCAATAGGTTGTTTTTTAATATTTGCTTTTCTTTCTTTGTTGTAGTTTTAGCTTCCTTCTCGCATTCAACCACTATGTTTCCTCTAAATCCCTTTAACTTCGTGGCAAGATATGCTATGGCCCATTTTTTGTATTCCTCATTGGGCGTGATTATTAAAACTCTGTTATCCTCTTCCTTTATTAAAAACTGACGGAATATACCCACTGCAAACCTGTCTATGCTTTCTATGAGGCTTAGAAAGCTCCCTCTTTCCATGATTTGCTATAGCATAAGGTAAAGACGAAAAGCTTTGTTAAGAAATTGTTAAGAATTTCTGAGGGTTTGGAAGGGTTTTTATAAGTTGTGGTATAACCATCAGATTTATTGGAAAAGTTTTAGGAACGTGCTTTGGTCTGCTTTTGGTCTTTCAAACAGCTCAAGGTTTTCATTTAGGTGGTATAGCTTGCTCATTCCTACCAGTGCGGTGCCTACTCCCGGAGTGCTCCTTACGAACTGAAGGGCGGTATGAACGTCTTTCTCAAGATTGAAAAACTCCTTCAGTTTTTGATGGACACGGCCGATCACCCTACCCTGATAGATGGATGCGCTTGTGTAAGTGTAGATGCCCAACCTTTCGCAAGCTTCAAGGGTGGAAAGCTTTTCTCCGTCTATTTCCTGATTTTTCAGAGTGTATGCTTCTGTCATTCCTAAGTTGTATGGAAGTTGGATAAACCTCATGTGATGATCCTTACCACCAACCTTTTCTGCTACTTTGACGATCTGTTCCAAGGATAAATACTGCCTTGAGGAAGGGGATACTCTAAAACCACTCCAGGTGGCAAGCCCATAAAATTTAAGCTTTCCAGCTTTTACCATTTCTTCCAAGAAATAAAAGCACTCTTCCAACTTTTTTAAGAACTGTTCCCTTGAGAAAAAGCTCAGTTGTTCTTCAGGATTGTGAAGAAAGTAAATATCTATGTAATCTGTTTGCAAGTTTTCCAAACTTTTGTTAAAACACCACTCTATAAACTTAGCTCCTAAGTAGTGTCCTTGTGGTGTCATCTCCTGAATGTTTATTACGCCCGTATTGATGAAGTTTTCGTAAAAATAATCCTTCGGATCCGCTCCAAGTTCTACGTCATAGGGAACATAACCACCCTTTGTGGATATAACAAAGTTTTCCCTTCCCAACTCATTCACTACCACGCCTACATCCCGCTCGCTTTTCATATACCTATACACTATGGCAGTATCTACTACATTAACGCCCCTTTTGAAAGCTTCACGTATAACTTCCCTGTAGCCTTGTGAAGTTTTTTCGTCCAAATCTCCCAAATAGGTTCCCACACCAAGTTCAGAGAGGGATAAATCTAAAAAAGTCTTTTTTCTCATTAGTTAAAAGATAGGACTTTGTCGCATTCAAGCATTATTTTTGATAGGTTGTAGGTGGAACTGCTTTCAAAGAAAGGAAGGGGGTCCTTTATGCCCCTTTGGTGGGCAGAATGGGAACAAAACAGAAGCCTTGCTCCAAGCTTTTTAAACTCTTCCGTTTCCGGTCTTATGGTGTAATAAGCACCGTTGCCCGTAAAGAAGATGATAACCTCTCCCCTTTTCACCAATTCTTTTGTGAGCTTTAAAATAGTTGCGTAGTCTTTTGAAAAAGGATCACTGCTTACTATAAAAAGAAACCTCATTTAACCTTCCTTATGAGTATTTCCCAACTGCCGTTGTCTAACTTATTAACTGCCAGCACTTCTTGTCCTTCTTCCCTCATGCTTTTTGGCACGTTTTCCACAGAAGGTGGATAGTCTAAAATAACTCTGAGAACCTGACCCACCTCCATCTGCTCCAAAACCAGCTTACTTTTGACGAAGGTAAAGGGACACACCTCACCTTTTATGTCAAGCTCTCTGTCCGCCATAGCTTTATAATTATAAACCTCGGTGGAGCTTCAGGAATTGAAAAAAGTCATACAAATTCTTCGCAGAGAATATGACCGCCTTAATGCGCCTATAGAAAAGCTGAAGGCTCAAAAGAAAGGAGACCCTTTGAGAGCGCTCATATGCACCCTTCTTTCTACTCGCACAAAGGACGAAACAACTGCCGAAGTTTGCAAAAGGCTTTTTGAGAGAGTAAAGAGTTTGGATGATCTTTTGGAAATAGACCAAAAGGAGCTTGAGGGTTTGCTGTATCCTGTGGGCTTTTACAAAAACAAGGCAAAATACCTTAAGCAGATGGCTTTACAAATTAAAGAAGAGTTTAACGGTGAGGTGCCAAACACCCTTGAGGGACTTCTGAAGCTGAAGGGGGTGGGAAGGAAGGTAGCAAACATAGTCCTTGTGGAAGCTTTTGGAAAACCTGCTATAGGAGTGGATACACACGTGCATCGCATCTGCAACCGGTGGAAGCTTGTAAGCACAAAAACTCCAGAGCAAACAGAGAAGGTTCTAACCCAGATCTTACCAAAGGAATATTGGATGGACTTTAACAGACTTTTGGTCGCCTTTGGGCAAACAATCTGCAAACCGGTAAAACCAAAGTGTGATGTATGCCCAATTAGGGAGTTTTGTGAGTTTGTTAAAATAAAAGTTTCATGAGCAAAATCCTTGTTATGAAGTTTGGTGGCACCTCCGTAGGGGACTTAGAAAGAATACAGAACGCAGCAAAAAGGGTTTTAAAAAAGATAGAGGAAGGCTATAAGGTAGTGGTTGTATCCTCTGCTATGGCGGGAGAGACAGACAGGCTTATAAATTTAGCAAAACAGATAGATAAGTTTCCTTCGGAGCGGGAGGTAGATATGCTCATAAGCACGGGGGAACAGCAGGCAATAGCCCTCTTTGCACTAACCCTTAACAAGCTCGGCATTCCTGCGGTAAGTCTATGTGGATGGCAAGTGCCAATAATAACGGATAAGGTCCATACAAAGGCAAAGATAAAGAAAATAGGGGTTCAGAGAATAAAAAACCTTTTGGAAGAGGGATACACAGTAGTGGTTGCAGGCTTTCAAGGTGTGACGGAAGATTGGGAGATAACCACCTTAGGAAGGGGTGGTTCGGACCTTTCGGCGGTAGCCTTAGCTCACGCCTTAAACTCAGACTGTGAAATATACACGGATGTGCCCGGAGTCTTTACCGCAGACCCAAGAATAGTTCCCAAACCAAGGAAAATACCTTACATCTCCTACGAAGAGATGCTTGAGATGGCTTCCCTTGGCGCTAAGGTTATGCAGGCAAGAAGCATTGAGTTTGCCATGAAGTATGGTGTTAGAATACATGTAAGGAGTTCCTTTTCCGAAGAGGAGGGCACATGGATAGTGCCGGAGGAGGAAGTCATGGAAAAGGTGGAAGTAAGAGCTATAACCTTAGACACAAAAGAGTCCCGCATAACTGTAGTAAGGGTGCCAGACAGGCCAGGTATAGCTTACAGCATATTCAAAGCCTTAGGGGATGCTCACATAGTGGTGGATATGATAGTGCAGAATGTGTCCCATCAGGGATATACGGACATGTCCTTTACGGTGAATAAGTCAGATGCGGACAAAGCGGAAGAAATAGTTAAGAAAGTTGCCAAAGAGATAGGAGCCCAGGGAGTGGAAAGGGACGACAATGTAGCCAAAGTATCCGTTGTGGGCATAGGTATGAAAAGCTCCTACGGAACTGCTGCAAAGATGTTTGAAGTGCTTTACAAAAACAACATAAACATCATGGCAATATCTACCTCTGAAATAAAAATATCCTGTCTAATTGAAGACAAATACGGGGAGCTGGCTGTTAGAGAACTTCATTCTGCCTTTATAGAAGAAGGAGAGAAGGTGCAGGTTATAAACAGTTGAGCCTGATAGTTCTGCTTACGGATTTTGGAACAAAGGACGGCTTTGTGGGAGCGGTAAAGGGGGTTTTGCTTTCCATAAACCCTTACTGTCAGATAGTTGATCTGACCCACGAAGTAGAACCCTTTAACGTAATGGAAGGTGCGCTCATTCTAAAGGCTCACTACAGATACTTTCCCAAAGGGAGTATATTCCTTGGAGTGGTGGATCCGGGAGTAGGTTCGGAAAGAAAGGCAATAGCTGTCAGGTGCGGTGCCTATACTTTTGTCGGACCAATGAACGGACTGTTTGACTTGGCGCTAAGGGACATAGCTATGCCCCCCGAATGCTATCTTATTGAAAACTTTACCCTTCCAAGGATAAATCAAACCTTTCACGGCAGGGATGTTTTTGCTCCAGTGTGCGGTTATCTGTCAAAGGGTGTGCCTTTGCAAATGGTAGGAAGAAGGATAGAGTATGAGTTTTTGCTTGAGTGGGAGAAGGCAAAAGAGTTCAAAGACAAAATAGAAGGTAAGGTCATACACTTTGACAGATACGGCAACGCCATTACCAACGTACCCTGCGGTAAATACTCTCATGCTATATTTAGAGGGCAAAAACTAAAGGTTGTTAAATACTTTTTGGAAGGGGAAAGGGAGCAGATAAACGCAGTGTGCGGAAGCTTTGGATACATGGAGCTCTTTGTTCCTATGGGAAATGCAAAGGAAAGATTTGGGATAAGTTTGGGGGAAAAGGTATGCTTTTTTACTTCTGAGGTCTAAAGGCCTTTAATCTTTCTTCCTTGGTTTCTATGTATGGACCACCTATTAGGTCTATGCAATAAGGCACTGCGGGAAACACTGCATCTAAGCACAGCTTTATAGATTGAGGTTTTCCGGGAAGGTTAATGATCAGAGTTGAATTCCTTATACCCGCTGTCTGTCTTGAGAGGATGGCTGTGGGCACTTGCTTTAAAGATACTGCCCTCATCAGCTCTCCAAATCCCGGAAGCATCTTTTGACACACCGCTTCGGTAGCCTCGGGTGTTACATCCCTTGGTGCGGGACCTGTTCCTCCAGTGGTAAGAATAAGGCAACATTTCTCCACATCCGCCATATGAATGAGAGCCCCTTCTATAATCTCCCTTTCGTCTGGCACCACCCGATAAACGATCTCAAAGGGGGTAGCTACAACTTCGTGAAGATACTCTATAATATACTTTCCGCTTATGTCCTCGTATTCTCCCCTGCTTGCTCTATCCGATACGGTTAGCACACCGAACTTTACTTTTTCCATCGCAAATTAACTTTAAAAAACATTATACTATTTTTTTTGAGGAGTGAAAGATGGCGATTATAGAACACGATTCTTGTGGAGTGGGTTTTGTGTGTCATGTAAAGGGAGAGCGTAGCCATCAGATAGTTAGGTGGGGCGTGCAAGCGGTAAAGAATCTTACCCACCGAGGTGCCATAGGTGGAGACGGCAAAACAGGGGACGGCGCAGGTGTTATGATAGAGGTTCCAAGGGAGTTCTTCAAAGATTACATAGAGGAGAAAAAACTTTCCATTAGCTCCATAGAGAACTTAGCAGTTGGAGTGGTTTTTTTATACCAAGACATAAGGGACAAAGTGGAAGAGCACATAAGAAAAAGTCCGTTTAAGCTGGTGGGATGGCGAGAGGTGCCCATAGATAGCTCTGCGGTGGGAGAGTCTGCCCTAAGGGTTATGCCCAAAATCTTTCATCTTCTTTTGGACTGCGAAGGGGTAGATCCAGCTTTAAGAGAGCTTGAGCTTTACCTTTTAAGGAGGACCATAGAAACGGACAACAAGCTAAAAGACAAGCTATACTTTGCCTCTTTGTCCTCAAAAACGCTGGTGTATAAGGGAATGCTCGTCGCTCCTCAGTTGGATGTATTCTATCCGGACCTTTTGGACGAAAGGATTGAGTCTTGGTTTTGCCTTTTCCACCAAAGATACTCTACAAATACCTTTCCCAACTGGAACTTAGCCCAACCTTTTAGGTATTTAGCTCACAACGGGGAGATAAACACACTTTTGGGTAACAGAAACTGGATGATAGCCTTACAGCACGAGTTAGAACATGAATTATTTGGTGAAAGGATAAAGCTCGTAAGACCTTTGGTATCTTATCAAGAAAGTGATTCAGCTTCTTTGGACAGGGTTTTTGAGCTTTTGGTGTTGGCCGGATATTCTCCAGAGCATGCCATAAACATGCTCATACCTCCCGCTTGGGAGTCCGTGCCTTGGCTTTCGGAGGAGGTTATAAGGTTCTTTGAGTATCAGTCCCTTTTGATGAAGCCCTGGGATGGACCTGCAGCCATAGCCTTTACGGACGGGAAGGTGATAGGAGCGCACTTAGACAGAAATGGCCTTAGACCATCAAGGTATATTCTTACCGAGGACAACATCCTGGTGTTAGGTTCTGAGGTAGGTATGGTAGATTTGGAGGGGAAGAAGATAAAAGAAAAGGGAAGGCTTGGACCAGGGGATACCCTTTTGGTAAATCCAAGGGAAGGCAAGCTTGAAAAGACGGAAGAGATACTTCAAAGATTGGCAAAGCAAAAACCCTATGGAGAATGGATAGAAAGATATCTTGTAAGACTAAAGGATATAGTAAAAGAAGAGTCCTTTAAGATAAATAAGGACAACGATCTGCTCAGAAAACAGATAGCCTTTGGATATACCCAAGAGGAGATAAAAAACGTTTTAGCTTACATGGCCAAGGAGGGTAAAGAGCTAACCTTTTCAATGGGAGATGACACACCAATACCACCCCTTTCGGAAAAGCCAGTGCTGCTTTTCAGATACTTCAAGCAAAGGTTTGCCCAAGTTACCAACCCACCTATAGATCCCATAAGGGAAAGAGCGGTTATGTCCCTGCGGATGAACTTGGGATATAAGAGAAATTTCCTGAAGGAAACACCTGAACACGCAAAAAGGCTTCAGATAGATAGTCCTATACTTCTTCCTAACCAGTTTAAAGCCATTATGGAGCAGAAAAACTTTAAGGTCGCTTGGGTTCCCATGACCTATCCCAAGGAAAGAAGTTACTGCATAGTTGAGCTTCAGGATTTGGCAGGTGAAAGGCGTATAACGGACCTCATATACGACGCTATGTATGAAGGTATTGCCATATGCGACCTTAGGCTGGGAGTGGAGATCGTTTGCAGGAGGGTGGAAGAAGCGGTAAGGGAAGGTGCAGAAATTATAGTATTATCAGACGCAAACATAAACAAATACAGGCTTGCGGTGCCAAGCCTTCTGGCGGTTTCCGCAGTGTTTAAGTGGCTCTCAGAAAGAAATCTTTCCAACAAGGTTTCCATAGTGGTAGAAACAGGAGAAGCACGAGACACCCACCATATGGCTTGTCTGATAGGTTACGGCGCCTCTGCTATCTATCCCTACTTAGCCTATCAAACCATAAAAGAACTTTGCGAATCTGGACAGATAGACCTGCCCTACGAAAAGGCTATCCTAAACTACAAAAAAGCGCTTGAGGACGGAATACTCAAGATAATGTCCAAGATGGGCATATCTACCCTTAACTCTTACCAAGGGGCAAAGATATTTGACACCGTATGCTTAAACAGGGACTTTGTGGAAGAATACTTTCCGGGCACACCTGTAACCTTAGAGGCAGACGGAATTTTTGAGATCCAAGAAAGCCTACTCAAAAGACACGACATGGCTTACGAGGTGGAGAATCCCCAGTTGGATTATGGTGGGGAGATGAAATTTAGAAAAGGTGGAGAATGGCACGCTTGGTCTCCTTTCGTAGTGAGGGCTCTTCACAAGTTCTTAGAAACTAAGGACTACAGCGACTACAAAGAGTTTTCAAAAATTGCAAATCAAGAAAGGCCTGCTTTTATAAGACATCTTTTGACTTACAAAAAGGCTGAAAAGCCAATACCCATAGAGGAGGTGGAACCAGAAGAAAGCATACTAAAAAGATTCGTCACAGGGGGAATGTCCTTAGGTGCTCTATCTCCAGAAGCTCACGAAGTTTTAGCGGAAGCTTGCAATCGCCTTGGAATGAAGAGTAACTCTGGAGAGGGTGGAGAGGATCCACAAAGGTATTGGACTATTAAAAACTCAGCCATAAAGCAGGTTGCATCCGGAAGATTTGGTGTAACGCCTACCTACTTGGCTTCTGCCAAAGACATTGAGATAAAGATAGCCCAAGGTGCCAAGCCCGGAGAGGGAGGACAACTGCCAGGACACAAAGTAACCGAATATATAGCAAAACTAAGGCATGCTCAGCCTGGTATAACCTTAATATCTCCACCACCCCATCACGATATATACTCTATAGAGGACTTGGCACAGCTGATAAACGACCTGAAGGAGTCAAACCCAGAGGCGAAGGTGTGCGTCAAGCTTGTGGCAGAAACGGGTGTGGGAACAGTAGCTGCAGGAGTGGCAAAAGCATACGCAGACATAGTGCAGA
>CAZZKD010000179.1:0-1757 GCA_964655095.1 uncultured Thermocrinis sp. | reverse complement strand
CGGTCTCGGCATTCCTGCTGAACCGCTCTTCCGATCTGAGTAGTTTTTTGAGTTTGAGCTGAGAAGTTTCTACCCCAGAGAGCCTTCCATTCCACCTGCACCAGGCAGGACGGAGACCTGCCTGGAATACCCTCTACTTCTGTCAGGCGGAATGCTATGTTTAACATATAAATAAACATAACACGGTTTGAGTAGAAAATCAAAGAACTGCTGTTAGCCCTCTAATCTCATTTTCAGTCTGCATACAGAACACACATCACCTGTGGTTGGCTCACCGCATACCTGGCAGGGATTTAACTTTACATTCTGTTTGAGGGCAAACATCGGCCTTACCTTTCTTATAAACTCTAAGTAAAACCTTAACTTTGTCCCTGGGCTTTCCTCTTCTATCTTTGCCATCATAAGTTTGTAGCTTATAGAAGATGTGCCCACCGCATAGGGACATTCGTCTTCCACAAAATCTATGCCAGATAGGAAGGCATACATGGCGCTTTGCTTTTCTGATACTAAGCACAGAGGTTTTACTTTTCTTACAAAACCGTTGCCTTCTTCCAGCACCGGATACTGCCTTACCAAATAATCTATGTTCCAAGAGAGCACATTGCCCATAAGCACTGCGCACTCATCGTCCAGATTATGTCCTGTAGCTATCACAGAATAACCAAGCTTTTTTGCGGTAAGGTTCATGTAGTACCTTTTCAAGGTGCCACATACGGAACAAGCTGGTCTACTCTGAAGCTCTTTTAGAGTAGGTATGTCCCTTATGTTCTCTTTGAGATATACCACATGAAGCTTTTTGCCGATCTTGTCCGCAAAGGCTTTAGCTTTCTTCTCCGAAAGCTCAGAGTATTCACCTATACCTAAGTTTATATAAAGACCATCTGCTTTGTACCCCAACTTCCAAAGAGCATGCCAAAGGCCTAAGCTATCCTTCCCTCCAGAGACAGCAACCAAAATATCATTCTCTTTAGAAAACATTCTAAAGCCCTTTATTGCCTTTTCTACTCTGCTTTCAAACCACTCCAAGTAGTGGGTCTTGCAGAGGGATAGTCTGTGCTCTGGCAGGTATATAGTCCCTTTATCTGAACACTTGGCGCACCTTCTCATATCCGAAAATTTTAAACCTTAGGAAAAGAATATCCATATGAATTAGGAAAGAACGACAAAAATCAGGATGGTAAGCTTGCGTATAAAACTTGCCAAGTTCGTGGGAGACATACTTCACAGCAGAGTGTTTAGGTCTTCTGGAGAGCTTTTTAGGATGTTTGTAGCTCAATTAGGAGTCAGCGGTCCTGCAGGGTTTCTATTGAGCCTATTTCAATCCTGTTTTAGACGTGTTGCATCATATGTTGCAACATGCAACACTTTTGAAAAGTAAAGCCTTCTAAAAACTTTGAAAATCAAGCTAACAACAAAGGTAATTTTGGCACTTTTTTTGCAATAAAAATAAGTGAAAAACCTTTAAAGGAGGTGTAAGCTATGGCTACACTTAGCAAGTTGAAAGAGCTCATGTCCATACCTGGAGCCATTGCTGCAGGTGAGTTTTCGGATGATGGTAGGCTTTTGGCTTACTACGGAGATATTGATGAGAAGTCTGCCGAGATTGCAGCTATGATGTGCGCTGCCAACAAGCTTATGGGTAATATGCAGGCAAAGGGATGGAGCGCCTACACCGGACAGGGAGGATTTTATCCAGTCTATGGCTTTGCGGTTGCGGGAGGCAAATACGCAGCTTGCATAATGGGAAATGTGGGAGT
>CAZZKD010000178.1:0-2842 GCA_964655095.1 uncultured Thermocrinis sp. | reverse complement strand
CCACAAGGTATTCCTTGTCCGCTTCAAGAGGTTTGCCCTTTATTCTCACGTTTCTTATTCTTTCCCCTTGCTTGGCATTTATCTTCAGTTCGTACTCCACTCCATATATCCTTGACATATCTCCACCTTGTTGATAGAGTGGGTTTGGGTTGAATACGTTATCCGCTACATCCTCCCAGAGCACCAAAAGATCTCTTCCCTTTCTCCTTAGGAGGAAAACCTCAGGGTAAGTTATACCAAGCACATTATACACGTCCTCCACTCTGATGGGACTGTTGGGAAGAACTGCAGGACCCCATCTATAGCCCGGAGAAGTTGCGACGTCCAAGGACATTACCGCATCCACTCCATGGAAATAATCTGCCAAAGCTTCTCCTATCAACCTGTCCCAAGTGCTGTAAAGTGTGTCTCTCTTGTAAAGGAACGTGCGCGTTGTGCCTATTACTGTGTTGAATTCCTTTTCGTAAGGCTTATACCACTTTTGCACAAGCTCCTTAGCTCCTTTGTCCTCGGGTATTACCTCCGACAGAACAGGTATTAGCTTAAACCTGTATCCTACAAGCTTACCTTTACTGACTTCCAAGTCCATTCTTCCCACAAACTTTCCATGGCTACCCGGAGATACTATAAGCGTGTCCCCAACTTTCACAGGCGCAGGTGTTACATCGTGGGTATGTCCAGAAATAACTATGTCTATTCCTTTTACTATTTTCATAAGCGCTATGTCTAAGGGTAGTCCATCGTGGGACAGTAGGATGACCAAATCTACTTTGTGCTTTTCCCTCAGCTCATTTACGTAATTTTGAAGCTCTTCTGGTCTTACTCCAAACCTCCAGCCTTCTGTGTAAACCCTTGGATTAGCTAAGGGAGTGAATGGGAAAGAGCTACCTATTATTCCAACCTTAACACCATTTACCTCCCTTACATCGTATGGGGGGAATATAAGATCTCCAAAAAGGTCATCAGTTATGTTGTAGGAAATAAACTTTGCCTTCAGGTGTTTATTGACAATTTCCAAAAACTTTTCCTTTCCTACTGTAAAGTCCCAGTGCCCCACTATGTAGTCATAGCCTATGTAGTTTAGCCAATCTACTACTGCCATTCCATCTGTTTTTAGGGATATACCGGATGTAACCCAAGTGTCTCCACCGTCAAGAATGAGACACTTGTCCCTTCCCCTTTGTTGCACAATGGTCTTTATCACAGTAGCCATTTGTGGAGCACCACCCGTCTTTCCGTATTCTCTTGCAAGCCTTATAAAGCTACTGCAAGTCATAGTGTAAGCTTCCACACTGCCGGGTTTTATGTTGTAATACTTCATAAATTCCGTTCCAGTTAGAAAACCAGGCGTTCCCCTTAGCTCGTTGGGAGCTAACAAATTCATGGGCTCTGGGAAATATACTGGCTTTAAGTGTCCATGAATATCCGAAGTAAAGATCAAAGTAAGGTTTCCGTAACTTTTAAAGTCTAATAGTTCTTCAAAAGAGGGCTTTCTCCTTTTTGCAAAAGACGTTCCACCAAGAGCGATTAAACCCAAAAAAGCAGAACTTTTCAGCAATTCCCTTCTTGAGATTGCCATGTTCGCCTCCTCTTTTTAGTTTAAAAAGCGGGGAGTAGCCCCGCAAAGGTGCTTTACTTGTTTACAGGAGAGTCAGGATGCAGTAAGAAAGTTGCTATATTCATTATATCCTCTGGGGTAAGAGCGCCGTGATACCCAAACCTTGGCATAGACGAGCAGGGATAGACAGACCAAGCGTTGTAGATGATGTTATACACGGTTTTCAGCTTTTCCAAGCCTTCGGGTGTGTTCATATTTTCTTTGGTAATGCCATACCTTTTGCCATAACCTGTAAGCTGGGGACCCATCGTTCCACCGGGAACTCCCTTTTCTATAAGGTGGCAAGCATAGCAGTTTCCACCCTTATCTGTAGGTTTGTCGGAAAAGCCGTAACTGGCAAACCTTCCACCCCTTGAACTATTCACGAGCTTTTTACCCTCATTCCAATCTCCCCAGTATATACCCCACTGTGGATACTTTATATTTTTTGCTTCAAGCTCCATCACCCTTTGAATTTCCTTTGCGGGCATTGCCTCTCTGGATGGATACTTAGAGCATATTTTTTGGGATTCGTCCTGAACCAGCTTTGGAGCAAACCTTGGATCCTGATCAAGCCCACTTTTTAGCACTGCCATTACTTCTTCTTCTTTCACAGATTCTTTTTGTTTTTGCTTAGATACAGCCACAAGTGGCAAACCAGCTATTAACAAGCCTGCAATCAAAACTCTTTTCCTCATCTTTCACCTCCCTATACCTGGAACTTTTATTTCGGTGCCGTTGCCGGTAGCATACAGGAATGTGGATAGAGCAACTGCTAAGTCCGAATGGGGTTCAAAGGTGGGCCATCTCATCTGTCTTATACACTCCGCATATCTGTAATGCATGGTCATAGGCTGAGACCATCTTACCAAGTATTTGGGGAATATAGAGACAGCCTTTCCAGCTTCCCCTGGTCTGTCGGCACTCCAAAGAAGGGTTGCTCTTATTCTCGCTTCTTTTTGCCCCGCATGACAGGTGGCGCAGTTAAAATCCCAAGGTCCCATCCTTGTATAGTAGATCTTTTTTCCTATCTCATACATACGCTTAACTTGAGGGTCCTTGAGATTTACGTTTATCTTATGTCCGTTGGAAGCCATGGAGATATACATGACTATTGCGTCATACTCTCCCAAACACTGCTTTTTACCCCAGCACTGTGTTGCAAACTTTTTGACTTGGTCTGGTGTCATACCCGCATACTGCTGTAGACACCAACCAATCCTTGTCTCAAGGTCCATTACCTTT
>CAZZKD010000177.1:0-1542 GCA_964655095.1 uncultured Thermocrinis sp. | reverse complement strand
ACCACCCTCTGGCCTGCTCTGTTGTATATGACTTTCTCTGTAGATGTTTGAATCATCTTACACCTCCTTTCCTTTGATAGAAATTTAAGTTAAATGTATTGAAAAAGCAAACCTGTATTATGATTTTACTCAGCTAAAATTACTCTATCCTTTCCGCTCTTTTTTGCCAAATAGCACATATCGTCGGCTTTTTTCAAAAGCGCATCCAAATCTTCTCCATCCTCTGGATAGCTTGCCACACCCCAACTTGCTGTAAGTATAACGCAAGCACAGCTAACATTCATACTCTCAAGCTTCAACGCTTCTCTTAACCTCTCTATTACGTCTCTAGCTATTTCCTTAGGGGTTTCTAAAAGAACTATTAGGAACTCCTCTCCACCCCATCTTATTGCTACATCTGTAGATCTAAGATGCTTGGAGATTGTATTGGCAAAGGTTTTTATGCACATGTCTCCTACAGCGTGTCCGTAAGTGTCGTTTATCTTCTTAAAATCGTCCAGGTCTACCATTACTATACTCATCGGTTTCCCGTATCTTTTTGACCTTTCAAGCTCCTTGCTAAGGAACTCCATAGCAAAACGTCTGTTGTAGAGTCCAGTTAAAGGATCCTTTATAGAGAGCTCTTTGTTTATTTCCAAAAGTCTGAGGTTAGAAACAAAGGGTGAGAAGGCGTTGATCAAGTCCAATATGTAATTAACTCTCTCCTCCGTAAAAAAGTTCTCCTTATAAGATATAAGCGAGAGGATAGCTATCGTCCTTCCAGAGGATACCACAGGAAGGCACATGTAAGAGCCAAACTCTGACCTAAATAGAGGGCAGGAGTAGGAAAGGGGATTTTTTACAAGAAAAGGTTGAGGTGAATTGAAGACTTTACAATAAAGGGGTTCCTCTTCCAAGCATTCAAGGTAGTTGCCGTGCCCGTAAACAAGCTTATCCTGAATTTTGTTCAGCGAAGGGTTTATTCTATAAATAACAACCAAATCCACTTTGAGGTTTGACCTTAGGGTGTGTGCAAGTAGGTTGTAAGCTTCACCTTCTGAGGAACATCTGTTGAGGTTCAGCAAAAAGTCATGGATGGTTTCCAACTTTTGCAATTTATCGTTTAGATCTTCCTCAAGCTTGATTCTGTCAGATATGTCCCTTGCCACTACCAAAATATAGTCCTCCCCATTTATTAAGATCTTGGAGGCTACGATATCAACCGGAAGATTTGTTCCAAAAGCGGTTCTGTAAAATCTTCTTCCTCTTATTATCTGATCCTGTCTTACAATTTTTTGTATGTTCTCCTCTAATACCTCACGGTCCAAAAGGTTAATCTCAAAGATGGTTTTATCTGTAAGTTCTGAATCTGTAAAGCCCAGCTTCGTCTTTACCGCATTGTTCCACATTTTGAATTTTCCTGTCTCTGCGGAGTAGATGATTATCATATCCTCTGTGGAGTTGATTACCTTTTGTAAAAATTCCAGCTCCCTGCCGGACTGTATTTGTTTTTCCAGTTCTTGAGTTATATCTCTGATTATTACCTTCATTCTACCTTTAGAT
>CAZZKD010000176.1:0-1630 GCA_964655095.1 uncultured Thermocrinis sp. | reverse complement strand
GCCCAGAGCAAAGGGAGAAAGCTTGAGAAGGTTTTGGTAGATAAGGGGTGATAGTGCAAGGGATAGTGGGGTGGTTTATGGAGTAGGGAGTTAAAGGTGTAGGGATAAAGTGCTGAGGGCTATGGAGAGGGTAAGATACAGGGTAATATTTGCTATCAGAAGAATTTTTGGACAAAGCCATATCCAACCGTTTAAATGCCAACTGTCTTATCTTGTTTTCTATATCCTCGCCCTTCTTTGGACTGGTTTCCTCGAATTCGGTCCCCCAGTAAGGTTTCATGTCCAATTCCCTATCAAAGGTGTATGCCCCAAAAGCTACTGTAGTGATACAAACATCTTAATGCTAATTATAACAAAGTGCAGAGTGATCTATGAGGGATTAATTTTTGGACCAAGCTCCAAAAAGTTATAATTAATATCATTAACTTTTACACAGGAGGTTTTCATGGCTAAAGGAACTGTTGCATACAAGATCCTTGAAAGTCACTTGGTTAGCGGTAGGCTTGTGCCCGGAGAGGAGATAGCCATAAAGATAGACCAAACGCTTACGCAAGATGCTACGGGAACTATGGCCTACCTTCAGTTTGAGGCTATGGGCGTGGATAGGGTTAAAACTGAGCTTTCCGTTAGCTATATAGACCACAACATGCTACAGACGGACTACAAAAATCCCGATGACCACAAATACCTAATGAGCGTGGCAAAAAGGTATGGTATATGGCTTTCCAAACCCGGCAATGGCATATGCCATCAGGTGCATTTAGAAAGGTTTGCAAAGCCTGGAAAAACCTTGCTTGGCTCAGATTCTCATACACCCACCTCTGGTGGGATGGGGATGATAGCCATAGGAGCTGGTGGGTTGGATGTAGCCTCCGCAATGGCTGGAGA
Organism: uncultured Thermocrinis sp.; assembly: GCA_964655095.1. Classification (GTDB taxonomy): domain Bacteria; phylum Aquificota; class Aquificia; order Aquificales; family Aquificaceae; genus Thermocrinis. The sequence goes on along the minus strand of CAZZKD010000176.1, from coordinate 742 downwards.
GCCTTTTTATCTAAAAATGCCAAAGATAGTGGGAGTCCATCTAATAGGTAAGCTTCCGGAGTGGGTTACCGCAAAGGATATCATCCTTGAGCTTTTAAGAAGGCTAACGGTAAAGGGAGGAGTGGGAAAGATCTTTGAATACTTTGGGGAAGGCATAAAGGAGCTTTCTGTTCCAGAGAGGGCAACCATAACCAACATGGGTGCAGAGCTTGGAGCTACCACTTCTATTTTTCCTTCCGACGAGATAACCAGAGCATACCTTAAAGCTCAGGGAAGGGAAGAGGACTGGATAGAACTCTTGCCAGACCCAGATGCAGAATACGACGAGATCATAGAGATAGACCTTTCAAAGCTTGAACCATTAATAGCTTGCCCCCACTCTCCGGATAACGTGGTGCCTGTCAGAGAAGTGGAGGGAATTAAGGTAGATCAGGTGGTAATAGGATCATGCACAAACTCCTCCTTTGTGGATCTTACAAGGGCAGCAAAGCTTTTAGAAGGTAAAAAGGTCCATCCAGACGTAATTTTTGCAGTTGCTCCAGGCTCTAAGCAGGCTTTGGAGCTGATAACCCAAAATGGAGCTTTGTTAAACTTCCTAAAGGCTGGTGCAAGGATTCTTGAAAGTGCCTGTGGTCCGTGCATAGGTATGGGCTTTGCGCCACCATCAGGTGGTGTTTCTGTGCGGAGCTTTAATAGAAACTTTGAGGGAAGGTCTGGCACTCCGGATGCAAAGGTTTATCTT
>CAZZKD010000175.1:0-3068 GCA_964655095.1 uncultured Thermocrinis sp. | reverse complement strand
CGTAAATAAGATCTGACAGCTTTTCTCCCCTCAGGTTTGTTCCCCACACCTCGTAGCCCGTTTCTACTTGCTTAAAAGACTTAAAATCCACTCCGTAAGAGGAAAAGATCTCCCTTATAAGGTCTTCCGTTGGCTGTTCCCTTTTTGTATGGACGTAGTTTGCCATGAGAAACATAATCTCCTTGTGCCTAAGGTAGTCTCTGTAATACTGAGCCCTGAGGTCGTAATACTTGCTGAGAAAAAGGTAAGCAAGCAGAAAATACAACAAAAACAAACCTACCGCTATATCCCTCTTTCTTAGGCTCATCTTACCTCCAACTCAAACTCTACGGTGCCCAAAGGCGTTTTCTTTACCGCTTTGGTTTTTAGTTGTCTGACAATGTTTTCCTCTCCTTCTCCTTTAATAAGAAGGGTGCCCTCAGAAAAATCTATGGAGTATAGCTTTATGCCTTCCTTTAGTTGGGACGAAAGCTGTGAAAGTTTGGAAGTAAGCTGGAAGGGTTCTTCCTTTGTTGCCTTTGAGAGGACTTGCTCCCTGAGTGCGGTGGTTGGTGCGTTGGGAAAAACCTTTCTAAACTCTGCCTTTTCCCTTTCCCTTAGCCCATCCACAGACCAGAGCCTCTCCAGTCCAAAGTAAGAAAACCCAAAGAGGGCAAGCCCTCCCAAAAGCGCAGTTCCAAGGACCCTCAGCTCTCTTTCAGAAAGCTCTCTTTCTACAAAGTCAGGGTAAGGTGTTTTGACAACAGACCTGAGGCTTGCCCCAAAGGCGCTGGTGTGCGTTGGCTCACAGTATGGATTTTCTACAGTATTTTTGAAAAAGTCCTTTATGCCTTTCAGTTTGGCACCACCACCGCTGAGCAATACCGCTCCTTCCTGCAGGTCTAAGGTTTCTAAAAGCTTCTTGAACCCTTCATAAACTTCCTTTAGCTGTAAGCCCTTTTCCTTTTTTAGCCTTTCTCCCTCCTCTGGCTTTTCTGGGTTTGCCAAAAGGCTAAGGTAGTCTCCACCCCTCAGAAGAACCCTGTACTCCTTTAGCAAGCCCTTTTCTACCCTTACGAGGGTAGTCTTCCTCCTTCCCAAGTCAAGCACATAGCCATCTACTCCCAAAAGCCTTAGCACTCTGGCTAAGGAAAAAATCACCAAGTCCACACCGTCGCAACCTTCCGGATTGAAGTTTTTATAAACCCCCAGTATGGCATCTCCTTCGTGCAAAGACAAGTCCCACTTTACCTTTCCAAACTTTTCCGAAACCTCAATCTGGTAATAGCCTTTTAGCTGGCTCAGTTTTTGGGTAAAGGCTTTTTCTATCTTGACAAAGCAAAGGTCCGATGGCACAACGCATATTTTTTTGCCCACCTTACTGGTAATAGCCCACCTTTTGGTAATAGGGTTTGTCCTTATGCTGAAAACCTTTTTTCCATCTACGCCCGTATAAACCATCACTCTACCTTTATGGCTCTTATTAGCTCTTCGGATGTGGTGATGCCCATAAGCACCTTTCTAACTCCGTCCTCCAGCATGTCCCTAAAGCCCCTTTCTTTTGCAAGCTTTCTTATGGCGTTGGCGTCTTGGGTTCTTAGGATAAACTGTTTTAGCTCTTGGTCAAGCTCTAAAACTTCAAACAAGCCCGTCCTTCCTTTGTAGCCAGTTCCCATACACTCATCACACCCTACCCCTTTGTAAAAGGTATATTCTCCGCTTAGTCCAAGCTCTCTTAACTCTTCTTCTGATGGTCTGTAGCTCACCTTGCAGTTTGGACAGATCTTTCTTACAAGCCTTTGGGCTATTACTCCTTCCAAGGAAGAGGCTATCAAAAAAGGCTCTATGCCGAGGTCTGCAAGCCTTGCTATGGCGGAAGGTGCGTCGTTGGTGTGAAGTGTAGAAAGCACCAAGTGTCCCGTAAGGGCTGCGTGAACTGCAATCTCTGCGGTCTCGCTGTCCCTTATTTCACCCACCATTATCACATCCGGGTCCTGTCTCAGAATTGCTCTTAGCCCACTGGCAAAGGTCAGTCCCACCTTAGGATTTACCTGAATCTGACTTATGCCCTTTACCTGATACTCGGGAGGGTCCTCTATGGTTATTATGTTCCTTTCTGGGCTTTTTATATACAAGAGCATGGCGTAAAGGGTCGTGCTTTTTCCTGAACCTGTGGGTCCCGTTGCCAGCACAATACCGTAGGGTTTTTTTGCAAGCCTTTTTACCTTCTCTAAGTCCTCCGCAAATAATCCAAGGTCCTCAAGGGTAAGCATGGTGGAGGACCTATCAAGGAGTCTCAGGACTACCCTCTCCCCAAAGACGGTTGGCACCACAGATACTCTAAGGTCCAGCTCTCTTCCTCCTATCTTTACCCTTATCTTCCCATCCTGTGGGACCCTTCTTTCTGCCACGTTTAGGTTTGCCAAAACCTTTATCCTTGAGACCACAGCCTCGTGGAGGGACAGAGGAATGCTCATATAATCGTGTAGCACTCCGTCAAGTCTAAACCTAACATAAGAGCCATCCTGATAAGGCTCTATATGCACGTCTGAGGCAGAAAGGGTAACCGCCTTTATGAGTGTGGAATTGACAAAGCTAACCGCAGGGCTTTTGTCTTCCTCAAGGAGTATGTCCTTTGGTCCCTCACCTTCTCTCTCTACGCTTTCTATAATAACCTCCTCTTGGGCTAACCTTTTTTGTAGCTCTTTTGCAAACTCCTCTTCATCCACAAAGACCACATCCACCTCTTTGCCGGATAAAAACCTTATCTCCTCCAAAAGAAAGCCCTCATACCCCTTTGGAGCCAAAAGCTTTATACTGCCTTCTGTTTCTTCTATGGGTATGAGCTTGTAGGTTTTTAGAATGTCCATTGTTATTAATTATACGATTTCCTACCCGATGCGTTACAATACTGAATTGCAACATGAATGTAAACATACTGACTTACTTCTTCCTTGTTTTTGTCTGCTCCTTTGCCCTACCTTTGTTTTTCTACTTCAATCTCACCTTTAGTCAAAGGTTGGAGTTCGTTCCCACCCTAAGGGTGGAAAAGCCAAAAGCTGTAGACCTTAGCTTTCTTTTTAAAAGGG
>CAZZKD010000174.1:0-2122 GCA_964655095.1 uncultured Thermocrinis sp. | reverse complement strand
TGGGAACTTCCCGAAAGTATAAGTTTTTTAAATTTTTTGCAAAAACCTTTAACTAAAGCGTCCAACACTTCCAAAACTCTGCTGGTGGTGGTGCTCTGATAGTCCATGTCCATAGCAAAGAAAGAAAACTTGCCAGTGGTTATGGCAAAGTCCCTTATGATTGAAACCTTGGAACTTTTGACGCTGGACGCAAAGCCATGAAGGTGAATGAGCAAGACCTCTTGATTGGTCTTTTCGTAGATGAACATAAATCTATAGTTTAAACCATAGTGCGTTGAAAGAACTTTTCAAATAGAAGCTTTCTTAAGTTTTCCAAGCCTTCGCCCGTTATAGCTGATATGCTACAAAATTCATATCCCCTTTCTTTGAAGTAATTTTCCAGATAATCTAAAAAACTCCTGTCAGACAGCGCGTCAATCTTTGTAGCAACCACTATCTGCTCTTTTTCCAATAGCTTTTGACTATACTGTTCAAGCTCCTTATTTACTATATGAAATGCTTCAATAGGCTCCTTTTCCCTTCCATCGGATACGTCCAAAAGGTGCAACAAAAGCCTTGTTCTTTCTATGTGTCTTAAAAAGTCAAGGCCTAAGCCTTTTCCTTGACTTGCCCCTTCTATCAGTCCTGGAATGTCTGCCAAAGCAAGCCTGTGCTCTTCGCTCAGCTCCAGAACTCCAAGCACGGGTGATAGAGTGGTAAAGGGATAATCCGCTATTTTCGGCTTAGCTTTAGTCAGCTTTGATATAAGGGTTGATTTTCCTGCGTTGGGGAGTCCGATCAGACCTACGTCCGCAATGAGCTTTAGCTCTAAGATCAGCCATCTTTCTTCGCCCTTTTGACCTTTCTCCGCATACTTTGGTGCTTGGTTAGTTGGTGAGGCAAACCTTGCGTTTCCCCTTCCACCTTTTCCTCCCTTTGCTACCACACACCTTTGGCCATCCTCCACCAGGTCGCAGATAACCTCCTCCGTTTGGGCATCCTTTACCACAGTTCCTACGGGCACTTCTATAATAAGGTCCTCTCCGTCCCTTCCAGCTTGATTTTTGCCTTTTCCATGCTCTCCGTTCTGAGCTTTAAATTTGGTCCTGTATTCAAAGTCTAAAAGAGTATGTTTCCTACTGGTTCCTACAATAACAACGTCTCCGCCTTTGCCACCGTCCCCACCCGCTGGACCACCAAAAGGTCTATACTTTTCCCTTAGGAAGGCTACCGCACCATTTCCTCCATCCCCCGCTTTAACATAGATCTTTGCCAGATCTACAAACATCCTTTAGAGTATATGTCCCAGCTTGTGTTTTTTAGTGTTTAGATATTTTTCGTTGTATTCGCAAGCTTGGACCTTAAGTGGGACCCTTTCTACTACCTCTAAACCATAACCTTCCAGCGCTACTATCTTTCTTGGATTGTTGGTAAGCAGTCTCATCTTTCTAACTCCAAGGTCCAAAAGGATCTGCACACCTATACCGTAATCCCTTAAGTCTGCAGAATACCCCAGCTTTTCGTTAGCTTCCACCGTATCATATCCCTTATCCTGCAGATTGTAAGCCTTTATCTTATTTACTATCCCAATACCTCTGCCTTCGTGTCCCATTATATACACAAGAACTCCCTTTCCTTCCTCTGCTATCTGCATCAATGCCGCCTCAAGCTGACCTCTACAGTCGCATCTGAGGGATTTAAACACATCTCCTGTCAGACATTCAGAATGAACCCTCACAAGCACGGGCTCATCTTCTTTCCACTCACCCATTGTAAGGGCTACCTGCTCTTCACCAGTAAGAATATGTTTGTAAGCATGTATTTTAAAAAATCCATAACGAGTAGGTAAGTTTGCGGTTGCCTCTCTTACTACAAGTCTTTCTTTTTTAAGTCTATACCTTATAAGATCCGCTATGGTTATTATCTTTAGGTTAAAACGTTTGGCAAACTCAATCAAGTCAGGAAGCCTTGCCATGGTTCCATCTTCTTTCATTATCTCGCATATAACACCCGCTGGGTAAAGTCCAGCCAGCCTTGCCAAATCTACAGAAGCTTCTGTATGTCCAGCCCTTTCCAAAACTCCCCCGGGCTTAGCCTTCAGAGGAAAAACATGTCCTGGTCTTATAAAGTCAGAAGGTTTTGC
>CAZZKD010000173.1:0-1740 GCA_964655095.1 uncultured Thermocrinis sp. | reverse complement strand
TATCTACCTTCTGGAAATATCAGACAACTTTAGAGCTGACGAGATTCTGAAGGAAAAGGTTCTCAAAAGTGAAAAGGTTATCCCTCTACTCAAACACAGGGTTTTAGAAGCAAAGGGCGACGGCCTTTTCTTAAAATCTATCGTAGTAGAAAACTTGGAAACAAAACAAAAATACGAGTTGGAAGTGGAGGGTCTTTTTGTGGAAATTGGACTTGAGCCAAACACAAAGCTTGCAGAAAAGCTTGGAGTTTTGCTAACAAGCAGGGGTGAGATAATCATAGATTGCAACAATAGGACTTCTGAAAGGGGCATATACGCTGCGGGCGACTGCACAAACATCTTTGCAAAGCAGATAATTACCGCAGCTGGTGAAGGTGCAAAGGCTCTGCTTTCCATATACCACGACCTAACCTATGGCATAAGCTCATGGATATAGCAAGGTTTATAGATCATTCCATACTAAAACCGGAGATTACAGAAAAAGAGTTGGAAGAGCAAATAGCCAAGTGCGTAGAGCTAAAGGTTTACGCTGTGTGCGTTCATCCATATTGGGTAAAAAGGGTTGTCCAGCTTGCAGGCAAAGAACTAAGGGTATGCGCAGTTATCAGCTTTCCCTTTGGAATGGATACAAAAGAGCAGAAAATTTACCAATGCTTAGAATGTGTGGAAAAAGGTGCGGAGGAGTTGGATATAGTGATGAATTTTTCAGCTCTCAGAAGCGGACAAGTAGATTACGTAAGAGAAGAACTATTAGCGCTGGCAAGAAATACGGAAGGCTTAGTAAGGAAGGTAATAATAGAAACCGCATACCTAAGCAAGGAACAAAAGATCCTTTCGGTTGAGCTAATAGCAGAAAGTGGCATGGAATTTGTAAAAACATCCACAGGCTTTTCCGCTATGGGAGCTACTGTTGAAGATGTTAGGTTGCTTTTGGATGTTTCAAGGGGGAGGCTGAAAGTTAAAGCCTCTGGTGGGATAAAGACCAAGGAACAGGTTGTTCAGTTCCTGTCCCTTGGAGCTCAGCGCATTGGAACTAGTAATACCTTTAAAATTCTATCTTAAGGACATTTGCTTGCATCATATTCAGGTTTGCCTATGGCTGTTAGGAATGCCTCAAAAGGACCCATGTTCTTCATTGCCACACCCTTTGGCCCTTCAAACTTCAACCTGCCAAACATCATTGCCCTCATAGGCCCATACTTACCCTTTCCCATTTCTTCCCATCTTTTTGTTTCAGCATACATCAAAAAGTCATCCTTTCCTCTTTTATCTTTAGCCGGCCCACCATAAACACATATGGCTTTGCCATTCTCGTTCTTTATAGTTAGCTGTATTTGCTTTTCTGCGGAGCAATCTTCTCTGTAGATAAAGATCTTTCTTTCTGGGACTGCAGTCCAGCTTTCACTCTTACCCAACTCTTCGGTTAATCTTGGAGTGTTGTTCCAAACATCGCATAGTTCTTTTGCATATTCTGGACCCATAAAAACATTTGCAGCAAAGTTACTACCGACAAGTGCTAAGGATAAAAAAATTGCCTTCTTCATTTGAAGACCTCCCAAAAATAATTTTTCTTATAGAATTAAACTATAGACTTGCGACTTGGCAACTAAAAACTTCTTATATTTCCATAAGAGATACAAATATTCATATACTTTGATAGCGTCCCTTTAATTTTTTTATCCTCCACAGAGCTCTACTGTCTTCTGGTGTTACAAGGCTGTAAGCCTTGCCATAATTACC
>CAZZKD010000172.1:0-4918 GCA_964655095.1 uncultured Thermocrinis sp. | reverse complement strand
GCCGGAGCTGGAAGTTTTGGGGGAGGTAGAAAGTGAAGAGCTGGACATTGGATAGCGCTTACAGGTTCATATTTTTGATGGGTCTGGTTAGTCTATTTTCCGACTTTACCTACGAAGGCGGAAGAAGTATTCTTGGTCCCTATTTAGCTGTGCTTTCCGCCTCTCCCCTTTTGGTAGGATTCTTTTCAGGGTTTGCAGAATTTACCGGATATGTTATGCGATTAGTTTCTGGTTATCTCTCGGATATCTTGAGAAAACCTTGGCTGTTCATCTATATCGGATATACACTCAACCTCCTATCCATACCTGCCATGGCTTTGGCTCCAAGCTGGCACTATGTAGGAGTTTTGATGGTTTTAGAAAGGCTTGGAAAGGCGCTTAGAACACCATCAAGGGATGCAGTGCTTTCTCAAGCCACAGGAAGGGTGGGACACGGAAAGGGCTTTGGGTTGCATGAGTTCATAGACCAGTTGGGCGCGCTGACGGGTCCCCTATTTGTAGCGGGCATATTATACCTAACAGACAGCTACAGGCTTGCCCTTATAAGCCTTAGCGTAACTGCTTTGTTGGCACTTATTACGCTCGCGCTTTCAAGAAGATATCACATAGGGGAAGAGAGTATCAGAAATTTAGCTGATGTTGAAGAGGGTTTTAAACCAGGATTTATCCAATACCTTCTCTTCTCTTTCCTCTTAGGGGTTTCCTTTGTTCCTTTTAGCTTAGTCGCTTACCACGCAAAAATTGAACTGGAATTTCAGGACTGGGAAATCCCGCTCATGTTTGGTTTGGCTATGTTGGTAGACGGTGTGCTTGCCCTTATTTTTGGCTACATCTTTGACAGACTTGGCTTTAAAGCTCTGACCTTAGGTGTTCTCTTTACACTCACCTATCCTTACTTTGTGTTTTCAGAAAGCAGGGGACTTTTTATACTTGGCATCCTACTCTGGGGTGCCCAGCTGGGTATGCAGGAATCTATCGTGCGGTCCGCTGTAGCTAAACTCTCTCCCCTGTCAAGCAGAGGAAAGGCTTATGGACTCTTTCACTTCTTTTTTGGTATTTCCGTTTTCTTTGGTGGCACACTCTTGGGCTATTTCTACCAGACAAAACCTGAGCTTTTAATACTTTTTTCCATAACTGCCCAGCTTCTTTCTCTTGCGTTTTTGATAAGAGTTCAACCTACCAAAAGGTAATAAACAACCGCCTTCCGCACGTATAACCCATTCTGAACTTGCTTTAAAACGAGAGATTTTTCACTGTAAACTAGCTCCCCATCAACGTCCACATAAACATTTACAGGTCCAGGATGCATAAAGTATCCCTTAAGTTTTCTGTATCTTTCTTTTGTTAAACCAAACTGTAAAAAGTAAGTTTCCTTTGAGTTTATATAACTCTCTTTAAATCGCTCTTCCTGTAATCTCAGATAAACCACTAAATCCGCCCATTCTATACCCTCATCCACACCGTCAAAAACTTTTACCTCTCCAAAGGGTGAAAGATCGGAAGGAATAAGTGTGGCAGGGCCACAAACGCCCAATTGAGCTCCGAACATCCTAAAAAGCTCTCCAGAGGACCTAAATACCCTGCTGTGAAGTATATCTCCCACAAAGAGGATTTTTAAGTTCTCCAGAGAAGGATAGTATTCCATAGCGGTAAATAGGTCTATAAGACCTTGCGTTGGATGCTGGTGTGTTCCGTCCCCAGCGTTTATAAGACTTATATTTTCAACAAAATAGGGCTCATAAGGATATAGCACAAAGGGAACTCTGAATACCACAAGTCTAAACCCCAAAGCGGAAAAGTTTTTTATAGTATCCCTAAAGCTTTCGCCTTTTTCTATTGAAGATTCTCCCCTTCCAATGTAGTAGGTTTCCATACCTAAATCCCTTAGGGCTATCTCAAAAGAAAGTCTGGTGCGAGTTGAGCTCTCTAAGAACACCAAAGCGGACCTTCCATCCAACCTCTCCTTTCTCCCTCTCTTGAATTCATTGAAAAGACTCTGAAGATGCTTTATTTCCTCTACCCTCAGATCTCTGACTGTTATTAAATGTTTTACTTGCATTTTCCTTGAAGACTTTTTATATTTTAAAGCATAGCTAAGCGTAGTATGGAAAAAGTAGAAGAGATATTGGACTTGGGCAGTTTTGACGAGAAGTTCTATGCTATAGTAGGAAGGGGGGATGAAAACCTAAAACTTTTCTCTCAACTTTTTGGAGTAAAGGTCTTAGCCAGAGGGACGGAGATTTTAGTGAGAGGGGAAGGGGAAAAAGTTAATAAATTCAGCAACTTTATAAGAGAAATCATGAAAGAGTTTGCTAAAGGTCCTCTCAGCAGTGCAGAGGTAAGGGATAGAGCAAAAGCCTTTATAAAAGGCTCTTCAGAGAGCATAACAACAGATTCAGAAGAGGTTATACTCGTTACCCACAGGAAAAAAGCCATAATCCCAAAGACAGAAAATCAGAAAAGGTATGTTAAAGCCATAAGAGAAAATGACATAGTCTTTGGAATAGGTCCGGCAGGCACTGGAAAGACCTATCTAGCAATGGCAATGGCGTTAGCGCACCTGAAGGAGAACAAAGTAAATAAGATAATACTAACCAGACCAGCAGTAGAGGCAGGGGAGAAGTTAGGTTATCTTCCTGGCAGTATAGCGGAAAAGGTAGATCCTTACCTGAGACCTTTGTATGATGCCCTATACGATATGGTGGGCTACGACAAAGCGGTATACATGCTGGAGAGAAACATCATAGAGATTGCTCCCTTAGCTTTTATGAGAGGGAGAACACTCAACGATGCGTTTATTATCTTAGATGAGGCCCAAAACTCCACAAGAGAGCAGATGAAGATGTTTTTGACCCGAATTGGATTTGGTTCAAAGGTGGTGATTACTGGAGATATAACCCAGATAGACTTACCAAAAAAAGAAGAATCTGGGTTGGTTGAAGCTGTGAAGGTGCTTGAAAACATTGAGGGAATTAATTTTGTAAAGTTCGGTCAAGAAGATGTGGTAAGGCATCCAGTAGTTGCAAAGATAATAAGGGCTTACGAAGATTATGAAAAAAAACAGAGTGCTGGTAAAGAAAAAAGTAAGAGGTCTAAAAGCCAAGTATCTCAGTAATTTAGCTCACAAAATATTGGATGCCTTAGGTTTAGAAGGAGTTGAGTTAAGTATATTAATAACTTCGGACGAGGAGATAAGGGAGTTAAACAGGATATACAGAAACAAAGATAAGGCTACGGATGTTCTATCCTTTCCGATGTGGGAAGAAGTGGGCGGATGGAAGCTTTTGGGAGATGTGGTAATATCCGTTGATACTGCAAGGGCTCAAGCCAAAGAGCTGGGCACAAGCCTTGAGGAAGAAGTAAAAAGACTTTTAATACACGGTGTTGTTCATTTGCTTGGATATGACCACGAGCTAAGTAAGGAGGAGGAAAAAAGATTTAAGGATATGGAAGAGTACATTCAATCAAAAATAGAGCCACCTGCCAGCAGATGACCAAGAAGTCCTGTCATATTCAAGTAAACTCTATCAAACTCTAAGATCCAAAAGTCTCCTTCTTTTCTTAAGCCCCGCTCAATGACCTGTATTTGGGAGGAGGTGTGTTTTATGTTTTCAATAAAAAGAAGGGCATTTTCTCTGGTCTTAAACCTACACCTAAAGGTTCTGTAAACTCTCCTTTCCCTCTTGTATAGCTCAATAGCCTTTAAAAGGCCTTCTAAGAAGGCTTTACCCACACTCAAAAAAAGCTCTTGATCTGCACTTATGTCTTCCTCCTCCATAAATAGAGCTAGTCTGAGTAGCCTGTTGGTAAAATAATCTGGAGGTAGGCCCAGAAGGTTAATAGATGTTATCTCTATGTCTTTCAGGCTTGAGTATAAGGTTACATACTTTACCCTTTTGTTCCTTTCGGAATCCTCCTTAAAAACCACACCTTCTCTTCCCTCATCATTTAAACGTTTTAGCAGTTTTTTAATATCTTCCACATCATCCGGTGTAAATCGTCCAAATCTTTCAACCGATGGAAGTCTGTATTTTTCTATAAGCCTCTCTTTCTCCGAGTAAGGGAGAAACTCCCTAGAGTTCTTTTTCATTATGTCAAACACGAAAATTTTTATGTCTTCCGTAATATACGGAGGGTGTTCATCCACATATGGGTTTTCTGGACCGGCGACTTCCGCACACAGTATAAGGTCTGGGTTGTCTTCAAAAAATTTCGGGTTTATAAAATCCAAAACCCTTTCTGTCGTAAATGGACATACGTATCCCCCCCTGCTAAGAGCCAAAATCTGGCCTTCCAACAAAAATATCCTTGTATTGTATCCATCTACCTTTTCTTCAATGTAGAAAGGTTGGCTAAACTGTTCTCTAATTCCTGTGGAAAGTTGGAATATTCTACCTATATGAGGATATCCCCAAACCACGGTGGTTTTAAATATAGCTGTGCCTCTGGGTATATCATGGAAATCGTCTGTAAATCTTAGATATTCCAAACCTTTGTAGTTTTCACTTTTTACTTTGTTTTTCTTCAGCGCTTCCCTGATAATTTCTGGATGCATTTGCTGTATCATTTATTAGAAGTATTATAAAAAAGGCTTTCCTTGTATAGCTTTTTAAGTTGTTCCTTATCCATGGAAAGCTTATTCAATGCTCTGTTTATATACTCTCTCGTTGAAGACACTGAAATATCTAACTCTTCCGCTATCTCTCTGTGAGGATGTCAACTTTTTAGTTCTGAGATGGTATATATGACGATAAAGGAAGCAAGCCACCTATAGACAGTCTCATATTTGGCATTCCAAGGAAACCTTTTGTAAAATTTCATTAGTCTAATTGAGCAAACGCTCTTTTATCGCTCTTAAAGAAAGGCCTGAAGTAGAGGAATACCGCATTGCTTTTAGTGTTTTTATCGGCTCAGCTAA
>CAZZKD010000171.1:0-4888 GCA_964655095.1 uncultured Thermocrinis sp. | reverse complement strand
TAAAGGTTCTGAATCACGACTTTTTGAGGATGTTCAAAAAAATCCTTCAAGGTGGTTATAATAAAAGCTAAGATGTATGTAAAAAAGCTTAAAAGCCTTCAGAACGAGCCAAGTAATTCCAACTCCCGTCAAAAGGCTTGGCAAGTTCTGAAGTCCGCCTTTGTCTTGCCTTTGCTGGGGAAGTTCTTTGTAAGGAACTTCTCTCCCTTAAAGTCTGTTATGATTGAAGGGATATGGCAAAGGCGGGCAGGTAAGTTAGTTCCCTCGGGCTTTGGGGGGACGACACCTGGGATATCAGGTGAATAATCGGACAAAGCCAAGAAAGATTTATAATAATTGATTTGAGGAGGAGAAGATGATAAGTGCAGAGTTGGTAAAACAGCTAAGAGAGATGACCGGTGCGGGAATGTTGGAGTGTAAGAAGGCATTAGAAGAAGCTCAAGGAGATATAGAAAAGGCCAAAGAAATACTTCGGATAAGAGGTCTTGCCAAGGCCGAAAAGAAGGCAGGAAGAGAGACAAAGGAAGGCATAATACAAACCTTTGTATCTGAAGACAGAAAGACAGGGGTGATAATAGAGCTAAACTGTGAAACAGACTTTGTGGCAAAGAACGAAAAGTTCGTAGAACTGGCTCTTAACCTGGCAAAGCACATAGCAAGCCTTCCTGAAAATGCCAACAAATCGGGAACCTTCGAAGATATTAGCCAGCAAACTTTCTTCGCTGATCCTTCCCAAAAGCTGGAAGACATGGTAAAGTCAGTCATAGCAAAAATAGGGGAGAACATAAAGCTAAGTAGGTGGGCGAGGTTTGATGCGGAAGGATACGTGCATGCTTACGTGCATGGAGTGGGCAGAGTGGGCGTTTTGATGGAATACAAGGCAGATAACCTCTCGGACGATGTTTTAAGACTTGCTCAGGATGTGGTCCTTCAGATCGCAGCCATGAAGCCTGAATTTGTCAGCGTAGAGTCTATACCTGTAGAGGTGTTGGAAAGGGAAAAAAGAATATTGGCGGAGCAAACACGCCAAGAAGGAAAGCCAGAGAACATAATAGAGAAGATCGTGGAAGGCAAGCTCAAAAAGTTTTACCAAGAGAAAGTCCTCCTTGAGCAGGCTTTCATAAAGGACGAGAAAAAGACGTTAAAGCAGTATATCTCAGAAACGGGCTTAAACTTTCAAGTGGTGAGGTTTGCAAGGTTTGAAGTGGGCTCTGCTTGATGGAACTTATATATAACAAAATCCTCTTAAAGCTATCTGGAGAAGCCTTTGCAGGAAGTCAAAACTACGGTATAGACCCTAATTTCTTGAACTACATTACAAAAGAGATTTCCAGTCTGGTGCAGGTAGGAGTTCAGGTAGCTGTGGTCATAGGGGGTGGAAATATATTCAGGGGAATACAAGGTCTGGAAATAGGTATAGATAGAGCCACTGGGGACTACATGGGGATGCTTGCTACTGTGATAAACGCTTTGGCCTTGCAATCTGCTTTGGAAAAGCTCGCAGGCATACCAACCAGGGTGCTGTCTGCTTTGGAGATAAGACAGGTTGCAGAACCTTACATCAGAAGAAGGGCTATAAGGCACTTAGAAAAGGGTAGGGTAGTTATCTTTGCTGCAGGAACAGGCAATCCTTTCTTTTCCACAGACACCGCCGGAGCACTTAGGGCGGTTGAGATCTCAGCCCAGCTTTTCATAAAAGCTACCAAAGTTGACGGCATATACACGGACGATCCTTTGAAAAATCCAAAGGCAAAGTTCATAGATCAGATCTCTTACCTTGAGGCTATAAACATGGGACTAAAGATCATGGATCACACCGCTTTAACATTGTGTATGGAAAACAGGCTTCCCATACTTGTTCTAAACATAAACAAACCTGGTAATCTACTAAAGGCTGTTATGGGTGAAAGAGTTGGGTCCTTGGTTAAGTAAGCATGCTTTCTATACTCGTTTTTACTTCTTGCACTATATCTTCCAGGCTTTTACCTTCTGGATAAACTGGCTTTCCAAAACTAACCTTTATCTTTGTCGGTTTTGGAAACTTATCCCTTATGGACATAGACTGATAGGTGCCAACTATGGCGGTTGGAACCACTGGTATGTTTAACACACTGCTTAGAATAGCAAAGCCCTTTTTAAAAGGAAGAAGCTCTCCATCCCTTGTTCTTGCACCCTCTGGAAAGATTACCACTACTCTTTGAGTTTTCAAGAGCCATCCGGTCTTTTCCATAGACTCTTTTACCTTTCTTTGAAGGTCTATGGGCACCACGTGGGCTAACCTTCCAAAGGCTGAAGTTATAGGATTTCTAAAATACTCTTCCGCTCCCAAAAAGTAAGTATTGTTTGCCACAGAGTAAGGAAGAGCGCTCGCCACTACAAAACCGTCTAAGTAGCTTGCATGATTGGGAGCCAATATAAAAGGTGGCTTGGGAAGGTTTTCCAATCCGTAGACTTCCAACCTGTTGTAGAGCTTGAAAAAAATCTTTAGGAAAAAAAGACCTACATTGAACGCAATTTGATTGTGATAGGGCAAATAAGGGCTTGCGGAGCTTATTATCTTCTTCCAATTAACTTCTTCCAGCTGTAGCTTTTGCCTTTTTTCTTTTACAATCTTTTCAAGCTCCTTTACAGTGGGATGGAGAGGAAGATCCTCTTCCTTTAATGTAACGCCAAAACTTGATTCTAAAAATGCCAAAAGCTCCACCTTTGCCAAAGAGTCCAAACCAAGGTCCAACTCTATATGTTCAAAACCTTTTACTTCTTTCCCAGAGAGCTTAGAAAGGAAGCCAGCTATGATTCTCCCTTCTTCTTCTAAGGCTACTTTGGGCTCCTGTTTGCTTTGTATCTCCTCCAGGTTTTTGTATATTTCTGAGACCATAAACCTTCTTAGCTTCCCAAGACGAGTTTTGGGTAGTTCCTTAGAGGTCAGTTTAAATCCCTTTATCCTCTTCCACTCAGGAAGCTCTCTATTGACCTTATCCACAACTTCCCACTTTACGTATTCCTCAAGGTTCAGTATTTTTAGCTCCTTTGCCTTTTCAAAATCAGGATGAATCAGGGCATGGATGCTCCCATCCACTTCTAAGACGCAAACTTCCTTAACCACAGGGCTTCTTTTGGATATTAACAGCTCCAACTCCTCAGGATTTACATTCTTACCTCCAGACAAGACTATAATCTCTTTTTTCCTTCCCGTTATGTATAGATAACCTTCTTGGTCTATGTATCCTAAGTCTCCGGTCAGAAGCCAGCTTTGTTTAAAGGCTTTTTCTGTTTCCTTTTCTTTTTTGTAGTATCCCTGCATCACGTTTGGTCCTCTGACCAATACCTCCCCATCTTCAGCAATTTTTACATGCACATCTTCTATGGGCAAGCCTACAGAGCCAAGTTTTATTCTGTTTGGAGGATTAAAGCTAACTATGGGAGAAGTTTCTGTTAGCCCGTATCCTTCAAGGACCCAAAAACCCAACCTATTAAAAAACTCGGCAGTTTCTAAAGGAAGCTTTGCTCCCCCGCTTACCATATACTTTAACCTACCTCCAAAGGTCTGATGGACCTTTTTAAATACTATCCTTCTAAGTCTTCTGCCTAAGGCTGGACTAAGCTTGAAGAGAAGCTTAGCCAAAACATTTTGATCTATTCTCTCCTTTATCCTCTGTTGTAAAAGCTGATACAGTCTTGGCACTCCTATTAGTATGCTGATAGGATGCTTTTGCAATGTTTCCAAAAGTGCTTCTGAGCTTAGCTTTTCTAAAAAAACTATAGTAGCACCCAAGTATATGGGCAAAAGCATAGAGACCACCAAAGGATAGGAATGGTGGAAGGGAAGTATGGCCAAGGTGCTGTCTTCCTTTGAAGCTACCCTAAGACGCTCTACCCCGAGGATGTTTGAAACAATGTTTTTAAAACTTAGCATTACACCCTTTGGCTCTCCGGTGGTTCCAGAGGTGTAAAGAATCAGCGCTGTGTCATGAAAGTGTCTGCTCATAGCACGCTCTATAGGCCTTGGTGGTATAGCTCTGTCTAAGTTTATTACCATAGTGTTTAAGTTCAAGGAAATAAGCACTTCCTTTAGGCTCTCTTCCGTATTTTCAGAGCACACCACTACTGCAGGGTCTGTTTCTCTGAGTATGTATTCAAGGTCTTTTTTGGAAGACATATAGTCTATTGGCACCCCTATCCCACCCCTCTGCCAAAGGGCATAAAGGACATATATCCACTCGGGCCTGTTTTCTGCAAAGATAACCACCCTATCACCAGGGAGTATATCCATATACCTGGCGTATTCCTTTGTCTTCTCTATTAGGTCCGAGTAGGATATCTCTTGGTCCTTGTATATAAGGGCGGTTTTTTTGAAATCCTTTGGTATTGGAACAACAAGCTTGTTCTCTAAGTCTATTTGCATTAAGATTTTTCTTCTTCTTTTTCTTTGTGATACCCGCTTATGTATTCTTTCAAAAGCGTAATTCGTGTGTTTGCATCAACCTTAATAGAAACTGTAGCATCCCCTATTTCTACTATGGTCCCTATTATGCCGGAAGAGGTTACTACCCTATCCCCTTTCTTTAGCTTGGAGAGAAACTCCTGATGTTTTTTTCTTGCTTTTTGTTGTGGTCTTATCAAAAGAAAGTAAAATAGGGCAAAAAGAAAGGCAAAGAAAAACAGCTGAAAAAGTAGTGCAGACCAAGGGCTTGAACCATGAGGGGCAGAACTCTGAGCAAAGGCAAACTCTATCATACTACTCCTCCTTTGTGCTCTCTATCTTTTCTACAATACTTTCTTTAAAACTGTCGCTTAGGTCCTCTTTTGAGGAGAAAATATAACTTCCTTCCTTTTCCAGAACTATCCCCACAAGCTTTAGACCCTTTACTTCAGCCTCAAGGGTTTC
>CAZZKD010000170.1:0-2095 GCA_964655095.1 uncultured Thermocrinis sp. | reverse complement strand
CATGGGCAAATTTGGGTTACTGCCACACTTTCTCTACAAAATCCACCCGCGTTTCGGAACTCCCACCAGGTCGATAATAATATTCGGGACCATCGGGCTGCTGTTGGCATCGTTAGGCAACATTCCATTACTTGTCAGTCTGTATAACTTTGGAGCCCTGTTTAGCTACATGCTGCTCATGCTTTCATTGATAATCTTAAGAAACAAGGAGAAAAACATTTACAGACCTTGGGTCCTTAGACCATCGATCAAAATTAGGAGGAATAAAGACTTCATAGAGATACCTGCTGTCGCACTGATAGGATTCATCGCGATTTCGGCAATCTTCGGGATCTACCTTCTCCTTCACGCCGTTTCGAGGATTGCAGGCACCGTCTGGATGGTTATGGGGATCGCGACATTCATTGCTTACCGGAAGTTGGTGCTGAAGAGACCTGTGCTCAGCAAGGAGGAGGGCTACACGGTCGTTCCCGCGGGTTACAAAATGCAGGTCACAGTTCTGGTCAGACCCTTCGAGGACGAGGAGTCTGTGATCAGGACGCTAACGAGTTGCCTCGACAAAAGATTTGAGATCAAGTTGCTGAGCGTCATAGAGCCTGAGCTTGCGCCCCTAACTGGTGATGAAAGGGCGAACGTCGAGGCCTCCCTCAAGAGGATAGCCAGAGCCCTCAGGTCGAAGGGATATCCGGTCACATGCGAGGTCAAGGAGGGCGAGTTCGAGGAGGTGGTGAACGACGAGATCGTCAGGAACGACCCCGACTTCGTTGTCTATCTGGTGAGGGGTCTGAGGAGGGGGATGATGGAGAAAGCCTCGGTCCACGACGCGAAGATCCGCTCCATCATGAGCAGATACCCGGGAAGGGTCATGGTCCTAAAGAAGGAATCTTAGATCGCGCTGCTGGGGGATCGAGGTAATTAGGTCCTCAGGAGGGGACCCGACCGGGATCGGACGTGCCGGTCAAGGCGATCATGCACATCTTCGTGGAACCGGGAAAGATCGAGGACGTGGGAGAGACGCTGGCGAAGATGCCTGAGATCATAGACGTCTACGAAGTCACTGGCGAGTACGACATAATCGCCACAGCCATGACGAACGACCTGCACCAGCTCAGGTCTCTGATCTCGGAGAGACTGATGAAGATGTTGGGCGTCAAGGCCGTAACGACCTCCGTCGTACTCCACACCTACAAGCTCAACGGGAAGGAGGTCTTCGAGTAGGTCCACTTTCACCTTCAGCCCGGAGTAGGTCCCTGCGGTGATATTCCAGCCCCTTTTTCCGGCGGCAACGTGAAAGGCCCACCGTTAAGGCCCACACACGACGTCCTCACATCCCCCATTTCCGAACCCGGTCCCTACAGCATACGTCTGCGCGCTGAGCCATGCATCGCCGAGTGCCTGTGCTCGAGCAACTCACCGTCTGCTGTAGGAGGCCCGGATGGGGTGATCGACGGTTGACGGTCATAGAAGTCAACGACGGTAGGGGATGGGTTGACGTAACCGAGATCGTGAGCGAACTGAGGCACGTTGTCGACGGAAGAGGGCTCGAGAGGATCGAGATCGAGCTCCAAGGGATGGACGTCTCTGTGGGGTGGCGTTGCAGGTACTCGTCGGGACGCTCGATACGCTTCGAGGGCATCGTCCACGAGGTCGTCCGGAAGCGGGTGGGAGGTCGGATGATGGAGGTTAAGGTCACGGCATACTCCGACCTGATCGCATACGACCGGCACGTGGGCTTCAGATTGTATAGCACAGGAACTACAGCAGGTGCAATAATCCGCGATCTCGCCTCCCTCGAGGTTGACGTGGACGTGACCAACGTCGACGATGGTCCTGCGCTGACGTCACCGTGGTCGATAGAGAATGTCGCGGCGCTGAGGGTGATGCTGAACGTCGCTAAGGGAACGAACTATTACCTGCGCATGAAGCCCGGGAGGTCCCTCCACTTCAAACCGAAGGCCTCTGGAGCGCCGAAGGCGACGCTCGACGCCACGAAAGTCCTCGCGGCCGAGTACTCGGAAGACCGTTGGAAATTGAGAAACCGGGTGATCTACGTTGGGACAGGTGGTAAGGTCCTCGCGGACGTCTCAGACCCGCC
>CAZZKD010000169.1:0-6648 GCA_964655095.1 uncultured Thermocrinis sp. | reverse complement strand
TTTAAGGGGCGTAATAAGACCCGAGGATGTGGATTCATCTAACACCATAACCAGCGATAAGATAGCCAACTTGGAGGTTTTCATAGATGGTAAAGGTTTTCTTGCGGATGGAGGTAGTCCGGGATGGTTGGCACGTATATTGGCAAAGGTCTTGCCCTTCTGATTTTACTGTTTAGTCTATCTTACGCAACAAAAATAAGGGATATAGCTACCATAGAAGGGCAGAGAAGCAATTATCTGATAGGCTATGGACTTGTGGTAGGTCTAAAAGGTACCGGAGATGGAAAAGCTACGATCTTTACCGTAAGAAGTATAGCCAATATGCTAAACCGTATGGGTATTGTGGTAGATCCAAGGAGAATAACGGTCAAAAACGTCGCTGCGGTTGTTGTAACTGCAAAGCTTCCACCTTATGCCAAGCCGGGTATGAGCGTGGATGTGGAAGTGGCATCCATTGGAGACGCAAAAAGTTTAGAAGGAGGCACCCTTTTGCTAACACCTTTGAGGGGTCCAGATGGGGAGATTTACGCATTGGCGCAGGGGCAGGTGATAGTCAGCGGTTATGAGGTTAGAGGGCAGGCGGCAAGGCAGGTGCAAAATATTCCCACCGTAGGCAGAATCCCAAATGGAGCCATCATAGAGAGACCTCTACCTGAATATCCAGAAACAGAAGAAATTCACCTATACCTTGAAAATCCGAGCTTTTCTTTGGCAAAGCTTGTTCAGGACAGAATAAATGCGGAGTTTGGCGAGGAAACAGCTTTGGCTTTGGATAGCTCAACGATAAAACTTAAAGTTCCAAAAGGGCTTAGGATGGTGGATTTTTTAGCGAGGGTGGAGGACATAGAGCTTGACGTGCCATCCACCGCAAAGGTGGTTATAGACAGCCGTTCCGGGACAGTACTGCTTGGGGGAGAGGTAACCATAAATCCTGTGTCTGTGGCTATTGGCACCCTCACCGTAACTATAAAAGAAACTCCCGAGGTTGTTCAGCCACCACCTCTATCTTCAGGTGAGACTGTAGTTGTTCCAAGAACGGAGATTAAGGTAGAAGAAAAGGAAAGAAGATTGGTAAGATTGAACGGTGCTACTGTTTCTCAGCTTGTGGAGAGCCTAAACAGAATAGGAGCTACTCCCAGAGAAATCATATCCATACTTCAGGCTATAAAAGCGGCGGGTGCGCTAAAGGCTAAGTTGGAAGTGCTTTAAGGCACACCAACGCCGTAATATTCAAAACCGAGTTCTCTAACTTTTTTGGGATCATACATGTTCCTTCCATCCACAATTATAGGAAGCTCCATAAGTTCTTTTACCCTTTCAAGGTCTGCTTTTTCAAACTCTTCCCACTCGGTCAGTATAAGAAGAGCGCTCGCACCTTCTACGGTCTTATAAATATCCTTTTCATAGGTTAGATCCTTCCCAGGAGGATAAAGAGCTTTAAAGTTTTCCATAGCCTTAGGGTCGTAGAGTTTTAAAAAGGCGCCTTCCTTTAAAAGCAAGGGTATGATCCTGAGAGAGGGCGCTTCCCTAATGTCATCGGTGTTTGGCTTGAAGGACAAACCCCAAACCGCTAAGGTTTTGCCCTTTAGACTCCACAGCACATTTTTTACCTTTTCCACAAACTGAACAGCCCTCCTCTGATTGATCTTATCAACCTCCTCCAAAAGGGAAAAGTCCACTCCGTGATCCTTTGCCATCTTTATGAAAGCCTTTATGTCCTTAGGAAAGCAACTGCCACCCCAACCTATGCCTGCCCTGAGAAACTCTCTACCGATCCTTTTGTCATAACCCATTCCCTCTGCCACAAGCCTAACATCTGCACCAACCTTTTCGCACAGGTCCGCCACCATGTTTATGTATGAGATCTTCATAGCCAAAAAGGAGTTAGAGGCGTGTTTTATAAGCTCGGAAGTGGCAGGGTCCGTAAAGATTACGGGACACTTAAAGTCTCTGTAGAGTTCCTCCATTATTTGGCGTGCCCTTTGACTTTCCACACCCACTACGATCCTGTCGGGTTCCAAAAAGTCCTTTATTGCGCTTCCTTCCCTTAGAAACTCCGGGTTTGATACCACATCAAACTCTATCCGCTTTCCCCTCCTTTGCAAGTATCTCTCCACAGTCCTTTTTATGAGCTTGTGGGTATTGACAGGGACCGTTGATTTTTCTACCAAGAGCTTATAGCCTTCCATAAGCTTGGCGGTCTCCCTTGCCACCTCCTCCACCTGCGAGAGGTCCGCCGAACCGTCGGGGTTCTGGGGTGTTCCCACGCATATAAAGATCACCTCGGAAAAGTTCAGCCCTTGCTTTAGCTCTGTGGTAAAGGACAACCTTCCCAAGCTTAAGTTTTCTTTAAGTAGCTCCTCCAACCCTGGCTCATAAAAGGGCACCTTCCCTTCTTTCAAAAGCTCTACCTTGTTAGGAAGCTTTTCCACCACCATAACCTCATGTCCTAAGTGGGCAAAACAGACTGCGGTGGTTAATCCTACGTATCCTGCACCTACAACTGTGAGCTTCATCTTATACCTCCTACGGATTGTTAAAAGGAGCTGTGGTTAAATACTTACTACCACCGTCGGGAAACACCACCACTATAACCCCCTCTTCTAACTCCTTAGCCAGCTGTATTGCTGCAAAAAGCGCTGCGCCGGAAGATTGCCCTACAAAGATGGCTTCCTCCAAAGCCAGCCTTTTTGTCATTTCGTAAGCGGGTTCAGTCTCCACGAATATGGTTCTGTCCAGAAAACTCTCGTCAAAAATGCCGGGCTTTATGGAACTTTCTATGTGCTTTAGTCCTTCTATACCGTGAAAAGGGTAAGCAGGTTGCACTCCTACTATTTGAATGTCCGGATTAAAGACCCTTAGGCGTCTGCCCGTTCCCATTATGGTCCCACCTGTTCCTATGCCCGCTACAAGGTGGGTTATTCTGCCTCCTGTCTGATGCCATATTTCTATGCCGGTTGAGTAAAAGTGAGCCTTCCAGTTGGCTGGGTTGTTGTATTGGTCCAAGTAGACGTATTTTTCTGGATTTTTGCTGACAAGCTCTCTCACAAAAAGAATGGCTCCGTCTGTTCCTTCCAAAGGATCGGTCAAATAAACCTTTGCACCGTAAGCTTTTATTATTCTCTTTCTTTCTTCACTGACGTTTGCGGGCATAGCCAGCTCCACCGGAACTCCCAACGCAGCGCCTACCATAGCCAAAGCTATACCCGTGTTGCCAGAGGTGGCATCTATTACTGTTTTACCTTCCTTTATTAAGCCTTTGCTTATGGCGTCCAAAAACATAGAGAGGGCAGGCCTATCCTTTACAGAACCGCCCGGATTAAAGCTTTCCAACTTGGCGTAGATCTCCACCTTAGAAGAAATTTCTTTTGGGATAACCTTCCTTATTCTCAGAAGGGGCGTGTTTCCTACCAAGTTCAGTATAGAGTTTCTTAGTTTCCTATAAGGTTCGTCGTGCTGTCCAAGGACCCACATCTATAACCTTATAAAGTTAGATAAAAGGTGAGGGAAAAGACCAAAGAGGATTACCAAAACGAAGCAAACTAATAGGGTTAGTGACTCTCCTGCTGAGAAAGAAACTTTCTTGTATTTCCTTTCACCCTCCTCCAAAAAGATGTAGCTTATTAGTTTTAGGTAATACCCTGCGGAGATAATGCTGGCTACTACAAAGGCAAAAGCTAACAGCACCAACTTGGCATGCACCAAACCTAAAAATAGGTTTAGCTTACCAACAAATAGGGCCATGGGTGGAATGCCTATGAAAGCCAGAAGGAAAAAAGAAAGCAGAGCTCCAAGCACTAGGTTTTCCTTTCCTAAACCTCTATAGTCTAAAATATGATGGGTAAATCCTTGGCTTTTTTCAAGGGCCGAAAGAACTACAAAAGAGCCAAGGGTGGCAAAAGTGTAAACGGAAACATAAAAAAGTAAACCAGTGTGTAGAAGTTTGTCAGATAAGGATATTCCCAGCAAGAAGTAGCCCGCATGGGCAATAGAAGAGTAAGCCAAGAGTCTTTTCACCGACCTTTGAGCATAGGCGGTAAAGTTGGCGTAAAACATAGAAAGCAGAGAAAGTAAGGCAACCAAAATTAGCCACGGCTGTATGTGAGAAAAGAGCGTAGAAAGTTTAACCAACAGAAAGTAAATGACAAACTTGGGCGCAGTGGCTAAATAACCAACCACAGGGGTGGGCGCACCTTCGTAAGCGTCTGGGGTCCAAAAGTGAAATGGCACTGCCGATATCTTTACAGCCAAAGCAGACAGGAAGAAAAGTAGAAACAGGGAGAAGAGGGTATTGTTGTCAGTATAAGGATTGAAAAAGAATGTGCCGGTAGCACCGTAATAGAAGGAAGAGCCCATTCCAAAGAGGGCAGTTCCCACAGACCCCATCAGAAGATACTTAAAGGCTCCCTCCTTTGAGTTGTAGTCCTTTCTTAGCATGGCGGTAAGGATGTATATGGTTATAGAGGAAAGCTCTAAGGACACAAACAGAGTGATAAGACTGTTTGACGATAAGAAAAAGGAAAGACCTAAGGTGGAAATGAGTATTAAATAGGGCATTTCGCCGTAAATAGAGTCTTTCTTTAAAAAGTAGTCATACAGTGCTACTATTGAAAGACCACTGAGTATGTAAAGAATACCCTTTCCAAGAAGCTCTGGTTGGCTCACGTAAAAATTATCAAAAAAGATGTAGGTGGGGTACTTTACAAAAAAGAGGGATAAAAAAGCACCAAAGGCTACCAAGCTACCAAGAAGGCTCAAAAACTTAAAGTGTTTTTTTCCCAAAAAAAGCTCTAAGAAGAAGAGAAGGAGAATACCAAAGGATAGGACAATCTCGGGAAGAAAGGCATTCCAGTTCATTCTATCCTCCAAACACTATCTTTGTAGTATGCTCCATTATCTTGACAAAAGGTAAAGGATAGATGCCCAAAATGACTGAAGAAACAATTATTAAGACAAAAGCTATCCAGTGATGGGGCTCCAGGTCTTTTAGACGACTCCACTTTTCCCGCCTATAGTCAGATATAGTCTCCTCTTCCAGCATAACTCTTTTATACATGTAGAGGAAGTATGCTGCTCCCAAGACCATACCAACGCCCGCTATAAAAGCCCAAACAGGATAGCTTTTGTACGTGCCAAGGAGTATTAAAAACTCCGCTACAAAACCCGCAAGGCCAGGAAAGCCTATACCTACCAAACCACTCAGCATGAAGACAATGGCTAAGTTTGGAATGTATCTGGCAAGGCCTCCAAGGTCATCCATGTGATAGGAGTGAATTCTGTCGTAGATAAACCCTGCGGACATAAACAGAGCTGCAGAGGAAAGTCCGTGGGCAACCATCATGTAAATTGCTCCGTTTAGGGCGTTTATGTCGGAGGCAAAGGTGCCAAGGGTCACAAGCCCCATGTGGCTTATAGAAGAGTAAGCTATTAGTCTCTTTATATGAGTTTGAGCTATGGCCATCATGGCAGCGTATATCACCGCCACCACACTTAAAAAGAATATCAAAGGCACATAGTATTTGCTTGCCTCCGGGAACATAGGAAGAGAGTATCGGACAAAACCGTAAGTCCCCATCTTAAGAAGAACTGCGGCAAGGATCACTGAACCTGCAGTTGGTGCCTCTACGTGAGCATCGGGAAGCCATGTGTGGAAGGGCCACATAGGCACCTTTACCGCAAAGCCAAGACCAAAGAGTATGAAAACTATAGCCTGAAACCAAAAGACATATTCAAGGTTCTTCAGAAAGAAGTAATCAAAGCTTATACTTCCGGAGACCACATAACCGTATATAACCACGGATGCAATACCTAAAAGCAAGAAAATACTGCCAAAGAATGTATAAACAAAGAACTTGTTAGCTGCATAGACCTTTCTCTCGTGTCCCCAAAGGCCTATTATGAAATACATTGGAATGAGCATGGCTTCCCAAAAGAGGTAGAAAAGGAAAAGGTCTAAGGCGGAAAAAACACCAAGGCAGGCGGTTTCAAGCATCAAAAACAGTCCGTGGTAAAGGTTAGGCTTATCTTCAATTTTGACGGACCAAACAAAGGCAACCACGAACATCAAGGCGGTTAGCACAAAAAGGGCAATACCCATACCATCAAGCCCTATGCTAAAGGATATGCCCAAAGGCTCTATCCAGCTTAGCTTGAGAGTATGCTGAAAGTTTGGGTTGTTCCAATCAAAGTTTGCAAGAAGATAAAGGGAGATTAGGAAAACTACCACTGAAGTGGATAAAGATATAAACCTGGATAGTTTGTCGTTCCTAAGAGCAAAAACCAGCAAGCTTGCCACAAGAGGCAGGAATATAGCAAGAGCAAGAAGACCACCCATCTTTCACCTCCACAAAAGGGTTATTAGAATAAGCATAGACAAACCTACGGACAAGAAAAGGACATAGAGATTTACCTTACCTTGCTGTAGATTACGAAAGAGCCTGCCAAAAGAGCCAGCCATCAGGTAAGAGCCATTTACCAACCCATCTATGAACTGTCTTTCTCCAACTGTGTATAACATCTTAGAATAAAGCATATATCCTCCTGCCAGTATTTTGTGGTAGAGTTTTTCAGTAAAGAACTGTTCTTTAAAAGTTGTGTGCATGGGCTTTAAAGACTGATAGAGCTTCTCAGGATCTAACACTTTCTTCA
>CAZZKD010000168.1:0-1750 GCA_964655095.1 uncultured Thermocrinis sp. | reverse complement strand
GCATTCACGCATGGAGCTGGAAAAGATAAAGGCTGAGTATATGGCAGTCCTGTCGGAAGCAAGCAGGATAAAAGAAGAAACATACGAGGATAAAGGTGGGCGACTGAATTGAATTTCTGGGTTCAAGAAGAAGAGTGTTAGAAGTAAAGGAGGATAAACTGCATGCATCCTTTGGTGTCGCTTATTTAGAAAAAACCTGTGTAATCCAAATCATAGGTTTTTGAACTATCCAGCCAGCTCCACCGCCTTTTTGGCTCCATCCCACATGTCCTCTGCGGTTATAAAGTTAAGTCCAGATTCTGCTAAGATCCTTTTGCCCTCCTCCACGTTGGTGCCCTCCATACGCACTACCACAGGCACCTTTATCTCCACCATCTTTGCCGCTTCTATGAGCCCATTTGCTAACCTGTCGCACCTGAGGATCCCACCAAAGATGTTTATAAACACCGCCTTTACGTTCTTGTCAGCCATCAAGATCCTAAAGGCGTTTGCTATTTGTTCTACGTTTGCTCCACCGCCTACGTCCAGAAAGTTTGCAGGCTTACCTCCAGCCAGTTTGATTATATCCATGGTCGTCATGGCAAGACCTGCCCCATTGACCATACAGCCTATGTTTCCGTCAAGCTTTATGTAGTTGAGGTTGTAAGTCTTTGCTTCCACCTCCAATGGATCTAACTGGCTTAGGTCTTCCATTTGTTCCAAATCTTTGTGTCTTAGAAGTGCATTGTCATCTATCTCCACCTTTGCGTCCAAAAGGACCAGCTTTCCATCCTTTGTCAGCACCAAAGGATTTATCTCCACCAAAGAGGCGTCAAGCTCTTCGTAGGCTCTGTATATACCAAGAGCGATCTTAACAAAATCATTGACAGGTAATCCAAGCCTGAAAGCGATCTTCCTTGCCTGAGAGGGCATTAGGCCAAGGGATGGGTCTATGTGTAGCATATGAATAGCCTCTGGTTTTTCTTTGGCTACTTCCTCAATCTCCATTCCACCCTCTGCAGAAGCCATAAGCACGGGCTTAGATACAGACCTATCTAAGGTTATAGAAAGATAATATTCTTTTTCTATTGGCGTAGCCTTTTCTATCCAAACCCTATTTACGGGTTTTCCGTCTGGACACTGAAAAGTTTTTAGAACCTTTCCCAACATACCATTTACCGCAGATTCAAGCTCTTCCATGTTTTTTACGAGCTTAACTCCACCAGCCTTCCCTCTGCCACCGCAGTGCACCTGGGCTTTCACCACAAGAGGGAACTCCCCAAGCTCTTCTGCCACCTGCCTTGCTTCTTCTAAGCTAAAGGCAACCTTCCCTTCTGGCACTGGCAGGTCGTATCTTCTTAGTATCTCCTTAGCCTGATGCTCGTGTAGTTTCATCTGTTAGCCCCCTTGAAAAATTTAAAATAAATTTTAAACCATGCTGGCAAAAGTCTTCTCATCTCAGAGGCATTCCTTAGCGTTAGCCATGGAAGAAATAAAAGAGAGGGCAGAAAACAGCATAAAAGATTATGATTTTGTCCTTTTTGCGATGCATCCTGACTATAATTACGAGGACATAAACTACCTGATGAAAAAGATTTTCAAGACAGAAAATTATGCAGGTTTTCATAGTCTCAGTTCTTTTGAGAACGAAAAAGTGGTGAGCGGTTTGGTAATGTGTTTTTTAAAGTTTGAAAGGAAGGGAAAGGCTTCTGTGTTTGCGATAGAAGACATAGAAGAGGAAAAAGCACTTGAAAAGACTGCGGAATATTTG
>CAZZKD010000167.1:0-5247 GCA_964655095.1 uncultured Thermocrinis sp. | reverse complement strand
ATTAACACATTGTCAAGAGGTACGCAAGGATCTGCTTTTAGAAAAGCTTAAAAACCTTCAAAGCGAGCCAAGTTCTTGCGAGGCCGTCAACGGAAGGAATTCCAACTCCCATCAAAAGGCTTGGCAAGTTCTGAGGGTAGCCTTCCTCTTCCCTGTTCTTGGGAAATCCTTTGTTAGGGATTTCTCCCTCTTGAAACCCATATTGGTTCAGGGGGCGTGGGACAGGGTGAGGAGAAGGTCAGTTCCCTTAGAGGTTGGGGGGACGTCCCGATGAGGGATTTTGAAAAGCGACCTCAGTGGCCATGGAATGAAGAGTAGAATTATCTATGTTTTACTCTTTTTCTTTAGCACGCTATCTTACTTAACTGAAGTTTATTCCTATCCAATGATCTCTCCTATAATTGGTTTTATAAACCGTATTTTCTTACCTGTGCTTGAGTTCAAGAGTCAGGTCTCTCATAAAGTCAGAGATTTGGCAAATGCGTATGTCTTTTTAATTAATGTGCAAAGGGAGAACAAAAGGCTTTTGGAAGAAATTAACCGATTGAACTTAAAAGTTAGTGAGCTTGAAACATGCAAAAGAGAGCTAAATCAAATAAAAAATCTGGAGGAATTTTATAAGGAACCAGACTACTTAATAGCAAGCGTGACTGCTTATGATCCATCTGGCAGGGATACGTTTATTATTTTAGACAAGGGTAAAAAGGATGGGATTGAAGAGGGCTTTGTGGTAGCAAATAGAAACATATTCGTGGGCATAGTAGATCAGGTATACCTGAGTAGTTCAAGAGTGAGAACGGTATGGTCTGATGCTATGTCTGTAAGCGTGGTAGTGGAGGGTAAGAACTATATATACAAAGGAGGTTTTCCTACTGGTAGGCTCTTACATGTATTACAAGAAGATGATATTAAGGAAGGGGTTAGAGTTTTGCTTAGAAGTCCCCATTTTCCTTCCCTTGAAATAGGCAAAGTGTATGGACCACCTTCCCTTGAGGAGCAGTTTTTTAAAAAGGTGGAAGTAAAGCCAGAAGCCGACGTTAGAAGGATGGAGTTCGTTGTTATTTTAAGGAGGAGGATTTGAGTTTCTATCTGGTTTTGCTCTTGATCTTAGCACTTCAGAGCTCAGTTTTGGTTGGAATTTTTAAAAGTTACCTTTTTGTTCCTGATCTGCTGTTATGTTTTCTCTTCCTTTCAAACCTCAAAGGCCAGATAGGTTACGGCAGGGGGTTTTTAGGAGCTCTGCTTTTGGATTTACTTCAAGGTTCCTTAGGATGGCATATGTCTGGTAAGTTGTTAGCGCTCATGATTTTGGACGTTGCAAAAAAGGTTTTTTACGTGAAACTGATCTCAACGCTGGTTATGTTTTATGCAGTCATAGCCACGATTGAACACGCATACAGGTATATTTTATTTAGAACTAAGTATTACTATCCTCTGGACTTTTATGCTCTAATTGGTTTTTTAATTGAACTGTTTATAGTTTACTTCTTTGGAAAAAAAGTGTTGAAAGGTAGCAATGAAGCGTAGGAATTTTATACTTTTTTTTGTATTATCTTTTGTTCTATACTTGATTTTGGTTTTCAGGCTGTTTTATCTTCAAGTTCTGAAAAGAAACTACTACAAAGACCTATCTAAGAGAAACTACATCAGGCGTAGGATAATATATTCCCAAAGGGGGGACATATTAGACAGGCACTATAAAAAGCTTGCCTATGATGTGCCAGAGTATGCAATCTTTTTAGACCCTAAGATAATACAGGAAAAGGAGGTGGTGGAAAAGACCTTGAAAAATCTAAGAGAAATTTTTGGTATAGAGATATCCACCCAATCAATATTAGACAAATACAACAGTATAGAACATATACTTATCAAAAAGCTCGCAGATCAATCAGAAATAGATGCATTTTACAACAACAGCTACCGCTTACCCGGAGTGTTTATAAACACGATCCCAAAAAGATTTTATCCTATGGGGGAGGAATGTGCTCACATCATAGGCTATGTAGGTTACCCCACGGAAAAGCATTTGGAAGTATATAAAGATAGAATATCTTATCAAAGCTTGGTAGGAAGGCAAGGGTTAGAGAAAGCGCTGGAAGAATTTCTGCAGGGGACCGTGGGAGCAGAGGAGCTTATAGTGAATGCGGTAGGGAAAGTGGTAGGTGTATACAAGCAGACAAATCCCAAAAGAGGCAACACAG
The DNA here is from genome assembly GCA_964655095.1 of uncultured Thermocrinis sp. GTDB lineage: Bacteria > Aquificota > Aquificia > Aquificales > Aquificaceae > Thermocrinis. The sequence continues at coordinate 3,046 of CAZZKD010000167.1, read as the reverse complement.
TGGTTTTGACAGTGGATAGCAGAATTCAAAAGATTGCCTACGAAGTTTTTAAGGATTCAGGGCACAAAGCTGGGGCTATCTTGATAATGAAGGCAGATAGTGGAGAGGTGCTTGCTTTGGTCAGCTATCCTTCTTATGACCCAAACAAGATATACGAGATGTGGGAGGAGTATCAAAAGGATCCTTTAAATCCTCTTTTCAATAGAACCCTTCAAGCCTACTACCCACCCGGATCTGTAATAAAGGTCGGATTGGCTGTGGGTCTTCTCCAGCAGGGTGTTAGTATTAAAGAAGGGGTAGTTTGTAAAGGATCTTTTCCATTGGGTAATAGGGTTTTCTACTGCTGGAAAAGAGATGGGCATGGGTGGGTAAATCTAAAGACCGCCATAAGGGATTCTTGCGACGTGTATTTTTACCACTACTGTTATTACAATCTAGGTCCCAGAAAGATGGAGAGTATTCTAAGGCAGTTTTCCTTTGGAGAGTCTGTTCCCTTTGAGCTTTCTAATTCCAGCGGAATATTGCCAAATCCAGAGTGGAAAAGAAAAAACAAAAAGGAACCATGGTATGGCGGCGATACGGTAAATATGTCCATAGGACAAGGGTACATAAAAGCTACTCTACTTCAGCAGTGTTTAATGGTAATGGGGATAGTTAACGACGGAGTCATCTACAAACCCACACTCGTTAAAGAAGTGAGGGATCCTAATGGAAGGGTAATATGGAAGAACAAAAAAGTAGTTTATAAAGTTGTCAAAGCTCCGCCGGAGTATTTCGCTTTTGTTAGAGAAGCTATGAGGGATGTGGTAAGGTCTGGTACTGGAGTGCTAGCTAACTCTCCAATGGCAGAAATAGCTGGAAAAACTGGAACAGCTCAAATAGCAGCAATCAGCGCAAGAAGAAAAACACTACCCTATCGCCTTAGAGACCATGCTTGGTTTGTGGGGTTCTATCCTTACAGAAACCCACATTTCATCATCGGAGTTTTGATAGAACACGGTGGCTCAGGTGGCGGTGTAGCTGCACCTATAGCCAGAAGAATAATAGAGAGAATTCAAATGGAGGGTATTCACAAGGAGCTTTCTTAGATTAAATTTTTTTGCATGCTTAAGAGCTCGGTTGATCACAAGGCTATCCAGTTTGAATTTGCAAAAAAAGCCTTTCTTTCCTTTATTGAGGAGAGAAAGCACATCATACCATATCTGCGTCCAGAAAAAACTCCTGTGCTCTGCATGGACCTAAACGGAATAAAGCGTAGATACATTGAGCTAAGGTATCATTTTTCCAACTTTAATATTTACTACGCAGTTAAAGCAAATGACCACGAGAGAATAATAAGGTCCCTTGCGGAGTTAGGTTCTTACTTTGAAGTTGCCTCTAAACAAGAGCTGAGTAAGGTGCTTCAATCTGGAGTTAGTCCAAACAGGATAATATCCAGCAACCCAGTTAAACCTTTTGACTTTATAGAGTATTGTCAACAAGTAGGAATGGATAGATTTGCAGTTGATTCTTATACGGAGATAGATAAGATAGCAAAGGTAATGAAGAGGGCGAGAGTATATGTAAGAGTGGTTGTTCCAAATGAAGGAAGTGATTGGCCACTTTCTAAGAAATTTGGTGTAGATTTGAATACCGCTATAGACTTGTTGGAGTATTCCAGAGAAAAAAATCTCATACCCTATGGTATTACTTTTCACGTGGGATCTCAGTGCAACAACTTTAGAAATTGGTTCATAGGTATAAGGACTGCTGCTGAACTATGGGAGAGAGCAAGAAGTAGGGGCCTTAAGCTTCAAATGCTAAACATCGGCGGTGGAATACCTGTGAAATACAGTTACGAGGCACTAAGTATAGAAGATATTGCTTATTATGTGAAAGGCTTAATGCAAAAATTTTTCCCTATTTTACCCCACGAACTCCAGATAGAACCCGGGCGCGGTATAGTGGGCGATCAGGGAATAATGGTATGCAGGGTTATAGGTAAAGGGAAAAGGGGGGAGGATAACTGGTTTTATATAGATACTGGCGTTTTTAACGGCTTAGCTGAAGCCTTAGGTGGCATTAGATATGCCTTTTACATAGACAGAGAGGGTGAGCTAAAAGAGTGGACCATCGGAGGAGTGTCCTGTGATAGTATGGACGTGGTGGCAAGAAATGTCGCCCTGCCAGAACCAGAGGTGGGAGATTACCTATACATACTCTCTGCAGGTGCCTACACTACTGTATATGCTGCCCCCTTTAACGGCTTCCCCATCCCAGAAGTTATATTTCCTTAAACTCAATTTTGAGAATACCCCGTTCTTTTAATGGCTCCACCACTATTATCCTTTTCAAAAAGCTCTTCAGCTCATCAGGGACTGCAAGAATGTTGCTCTCGCTGACGTATGGCAAGTTTAGTATTACTAGTGTTCCCATTTCCATAATCTTAATGATTTGATCTACTTCTTTCTTATCAAAAAACTCTCTAAAGCCTAAGCATAGAATATCGGGATTTATTAAGACCACATCTCTTAAACCTTCTTCCAAACTTTCCACGTCTATGCCTATTTCTCTCTGTATGGCTAAGGAAATGCCGTGCTTTAGCAAGTAGTTGAGGGGTTTTTCTAATACAAAAACAACTTTCGTAAGGTTAAAGCATACATACTGCAATAAGGAATATGAAAAAGTGCTTACCTTTATAGAACTTTTGCCTGTTACAATCACCAAACATGAAGTTAAATCTTCAAAAATCCTGTTTACTTCTTTAATTACGTTCTGGTAGTTCTCACATAAATCCTCCAACTTTGGTATGTCGAAAGGTGTCTTAACGATTGATATTACATAACTGCCCCTTTGTGTCACATAAACTACTCTAAACCTGCCTACTTTATGCAAACTGAAGGAAAAGGATCCTTCTTTCCCCAAATGGCTAATGGGAGTAGATGAATAACTTCTAAGTGCAATAAGCGTATCTCTGACATCCTCATTCGTAAGCACAACATCAAGACATTTAACCAATCTACCGTTTTTTCTTTCCAGAGGAAAAGTATTGGGTGCTAGAAATACT
>CAZZKD010000166.1:0-3980 GCA_964655095.1 uncultured Thermocrinis sp. | reverse complement strand
CTACACGACGCTCTTCCGATCTGTTCTTATTCTAAGGATTACCGCTGTTTTTACCTTAGTATCCTTCATAATCTCTAAAGTTGGATCAAGCTAATTGAAAAATACCTCAAGCTGATTGAGTTAGTTGTTTGATATTTATAAAGTAATCCACTATCATGTTCCTTAATGCTCTTTCGGGTGGCACAAATGCTACTTTTTCTGCAAAATCAAGCCAGTAAAGTTTTTTTATCAAAAGCTCTAATTCTTTCTCATTGAAGTGCCCTGCATACCTTTTGAAGTTGTGGATCATAAAGGGATGTTTTACGCCAAGTTCTTTTAGTGTGGTTTCTGGATCTTTACCGCTCTTCTTCAAAACTAATAGGTTTAAGGTGTAGCTTACCAAAATAGCCTGAATCTGTAGCGCAGGGTTTCCCATCCTGTATAAAGAAGAGAGGACTGAAAGGGTTTTTTCAAAGTTTTTAGTAAAGAAGGCTTCTATAAAGTCGAACACATTGCCGTAGGTCTGAGCTAAACAAACTTTTTTAACATCTTCCAGAGTTATCTGCTTATCCGCATAAAGCAAAAGCTTTTCCACTTCACCCCTTAGGAAAGTAAGGTCATAAGAGGTTATTTCCAAAAGATAGTCAAGGGCTTGCTCTTCAATGCTCTTTCCTTCTTTTTCTATCTTCTTCCTAACTAACTCCTTTATTTTCCTCTTGTCAGGCTTTTTAGCTTCTAAAAAATCACCCAGCTCCAAGAGGGTTTTAAAGGGCTCCCTTTGAAGGCTATTTTTGTCAAGTTTTTCTTCTATGAGTATGAAAACCGATTTAGTCTTCATTCTGTTGGCAAGGCTTCGGATTAGCTTAGGGTCTTTTAGTTTTTTTACAAACTGCTTTCCATTCTTAATGAATAAAAGCTCTTTCTGTGATTTCTTTTCAAACAATCCGCTTTCTCCAAGGGCGCTTATAAAGTCCTGAAGGGTTAGCTCGTTTCCCCACAGAATCTTAACGGGTGCCATTCCAGAAAGTTTTTCTATAAAAGTGGAAACTATATACTCTTCTTCTACCTGCACCAAATTTATGGGTTTTATCTTCTCTAAGCTCAGGGTTTTTTGGTATTCTAAAAGGTTCATGTGGGTTTCCAGATGCCTTTTTCTGTAATTATAGCGGTTATGTTCTCTGCAGGGGTAATATCAAAGGCAAGGTGAAGGGCTGGAGAAGCTTCTGGTGCCAACTGGCAATTTTTAAACTTTTTAACTTCTTGCTCCGAACGCTCCTCTATGATTATCTCTTCTCCACTTTCTATGCTCTGGTCTATGGTGGAGCTTGGAGCTACCACATAAAAGGGAATTCCATGGACCTTTGCCAGCACAGAAAGGCTGTAAGTCCCTATTTTGTTTGCCACGTCTCCCCTTCTTGTGATCCTGTCCGCTCCCACTATGACACAATCCACAAGCCCCTTTTTCATCAAAAAGCCGGCGGTGGCATCGGTAATGATTTTATGGGGTATGCCTTCTTTGAGAAGCTCCCAGGCGGTTAGGCGAGAGCCTTGAAGATAGGGTCTTGTTTCATCTACCCACACGAAGATGGACTTTCCAGAATATTGAGCTTGTCTGATAACCCCCAAGGCAGTTCCAAAGCCTGCGGTAGCCAGAGCTCCTGTGTTGCAATGGGTCAAGATCCTTGCGTTCTTAGGTATAAGCTCATTGCCTATTTGTGCCATTTTCACGTTAGCCTGATAGTCCTCTTCTTCTATAGCCTTTGCGGTAGCCTCTAAGTCTTCTCCCCTTTTGTAAGCCTCCATCATCCTATCCAAAGCGTAAAACAGGTTATACGCAGTGGGCCTAGTGTTTTTTAGGACTTCATAGACTACATTCGGATCTTCACCCTTCTTTACACCCATTAAAAAACCATAAGATGCCACACAACCTATAGCTGGAGCTCCCCTCACCATCATATCCCTTATAGCTTGTGCAGTTTGAAGGTGATCCTCTAAAACTACCCACTCCTCCAGCTCTGGCAGTTTTCTCTGATCCAAAAGCCAAAGTTTTTCACCATTCCACCTAAAAGCTCTTACTTGCATGGTTATTTATGGTGGAGGCGGAGGGAATCGAACCCTCGTCCGAGGACAGCCCAGCTTTTAGGGCTTCTACAGGCTTAGCCAGTGTTTAGGTCTGATGGTTCCCAGCCCACTGGCAGGCTAAGGAACCACGAGGTAAGTTAGCTTTCGGAAGGAGGACCTTACCAATCCTTCCTTCCTACACGGTTGTCTATGAACCCTTCCAGCAGCCCAACCGTCAAGCCACTGGAGAGCCGCTACCTTTTCTTAGGCAGCGAGGGCTAGTTCAGCTTTGGGAAGTGTTTTTGGTGGCTGTTGAGGTTGCCACCCTGCCTGCTTCCCTAAGCCTACTATCCCCGTCGAAACCGTTCGCCCCCTTACAAGATATAAATAAATATATCCCATAGCCAAATTTCTGACAATCGCCTATCTTATTTACCTATGCAATTAAAGCTCAGAATAAGAAGACAGAAGGAGAACAAATCTTGGTATGAGAGTTTTTCTGTGCCCTACGAAGAGGGCATGACCTTTCTGTCTGCCCTGCAAAAGGTAAAGGAAACTCAGGATGAGACGCTTACTTTTAGGCATTTTTGTAGGGCTGGTATATGTGGCACATGCACCATATACATAAATGGTTCTCCAAAGTTGGCATGTAAAGAACAGGTTCTGCCTTACCTCTTGGACGGGGAGGAGGTTCTGCTTGAGCCTTTAAATAACTTCAGGGTAATCAAGGATCTGGTGGTAGATCACGAAGCTATTCCAAAGAAGATGAAGGAGCTTTCTCTTTGGATTTTAGAAAGCGCAGAGAATATAAATATAGACCCAGAGATTAGCAAATACATAGAAAGTTCCGCTGATTGCATCCTCTGCGGTGCATGCCACTCTTACTGTCCTCAAGTTTTGGAAGAAGATTACGCCGGTCCCTTGCTTTTTGCTAAGTTTTATAGATTTTCTTTGGACCCAAGAGAAAGTAAGAAGGAACTTAGAAAGCTCCAAGCGCTTTCTGGAAGGCTTTATCACTGCCTTTCCTGCAATAAGTGCAACAACGTCTGTCCAAAGGAAGTAGAACCTGCAACGCTTATAAGAAGGCTAATGCTAATGAATGTGGATAATACTTAGTCTATTTTTAGTGTTATCCTCCCTTTGCTTTTCTTGGACGGAGGATAGACTTAAAAATCTTATAGGGGATGCTATAAAGGAAAGGTTTGGCGATAGCGTAAAAGTTGAAAGGATAAAAATTCTTGATTGGAAAGGTGGGCTGGAGGGGACTCCAAAGGTGGAGCTGGATATGGAGTATGGAAGGGCAAGGGCTTTGGCTTACCTTGATTTTGGACAGAAAAGGTTGAGTGCCATATTAGAAGTTTATTGGAAAGCTGAGTTTCTTGTAGCAAAGCAGGATATACCAAAGGGAACAGTATTATCCGCAGAGCTCTTTGCTGAAGAAGAAAGATGGCTAAGGAGCATCCCCAACGATTTTAGACTAAACAAAGATGAGCTAAAAAACTATCAGGCAAATACTCACATACCAAAGGGCTCCATTCTCAGAAGGTCTATAATCAAGCCCTTGCCTGCGGTTAAAAGAGGGGATGTGGTAAAGCTCATACTTCGCAGTGGAAACTTGGAAATAATAACCTATGGCACGGCCTTAGATGGTGGAGAGGTAGGTAAAGCTGTGAGGGTTAAAACCCAAAGTGGAAAGATCATGAGGGGGAAGATAATAGACTTAGGCATTGTGGAGCTTTTGGAGTAAAAAGCTTTATCCAAAGATTGGCTATTTTGTCTTCGTTGAGTTATATTATGAATTTGTTGGTAAGCACTTAAAAGGAGATAGTAAAGGTTAGTATAACCTTAAGCAAAGAAGCAAAGAAGTTGGAACAAAAAAATTAAGCTTATAGAGAAAGTGCTTATTTTTTATTTTGATCTTCTTGACATAAAAATTGCAC
>CAZZKD010000165.1:0-1511 GCA_964655095.1 uncultured Thermocrinis sp. | reverse complement strand
CTCCTCCACAAGTTCTTCTGCTTTTTTCTTTCTCCAAAAAAGTTTGGCTCTGCTCAAAAGAAAGCTATTGCCAAAGTTCTTAAAATCAAAGCCCGCCATATATCCAAAAAGTCTAACCACTTCAGTTTTGGTTGGTTGCCCCGATGGATACAGCTCGTAAAGTGCCTCCCCCACACGCCTAACCTTAGCGAGGTATTCCTTTATATGATCCTTTTGTGTTAGTTTCTCCCAAATCTCTACCAACCTTCTTCTTCCTTCAAATACTTTGTTGTTATCAACCGGTCCTCCCTCTATACCGAGAAGCCTGAGGAAAACCAACCCGGACCTTCTGTCCACTCCTGAATCTACCACCTTGCCGGAAACTATGTTTATTCTTTTATCTTCCATGTATCTGGGGAAAACGGCCTTACCGGTATTTTCAAAAGTCTTTTTCCGAATCACCCTATATCTGTCGTAAAGAGCTTTCCCTTCCAATTTGTAAGCTGGATTTTCCAGCACCTTTTCCAGCTCTTTTTCAAGATTTTCCAATCTTTCTTTCCTATTAATCAACTTGTGTAAGATTATGGAAAAGTTCTTTATATACTCCTCATTTCCTGTCCAGAACAGCCCTCCGTATACAAATCTTCCCTCTTGCGGCATAGCCTCTGAAAAGTAAGACATACAATCCACAATCCCTCTGCCCCTTATTTCAAACTCTTTCATCCAACAACCTCCTTAAGAATTCTATCGGAAATTTTGCAAATCTACCGCTTAAAACTTCTTTATAAGGATACTCTTCCCCCAAAGGTATGCACGCGTATTCTTCTTCAAGGTTTTCACCGTTGATACAGTATGTACAAGGTTTCACATCCCCCATCATACTGTCTGCCCCACCCCTTCCTACGCTTTTGTTTATGTGAAACTTTACCCTTTCTGCCTTTTTCAGAATGTGCTTCGTCAGAACATAGGAGTAAACAGGTATTAAGACAGGCATCTTTTTTGAAGTTGCACTAAGAAAGTTTGAAATAAAACCCCTCAAAAGCTCAGCTTTTTCTGGGTTGTGTTCTTTTAGAAGATTTTCCACACTATTAAACAGATGATATATTCTACCTCTTAATCTGTCATCAAAAACGACTCTAACTTCCTGCCTTTCAAATAGGATATACGGATGGTAATAGCTGTAAGCATTTTCAAAATCTATCTTTACTGCAGAGACATGAAGAGATTTTAGTAGGTTGTCGTAAAGTTTATACAATTTTTCCTCTCCAGTTAGCTCATATATGTTATTAACAAAGCTGATCAGTCCTTCAAAGTCTCCAATCGGGTTGGGTATATATTTAGTCCTGTATTGCTTAGGGACAGGAACAAGTGCTTTTTTCCCTTCCTCTGGGTTTTTCACAAACTGCTCTATTATTTGAGAAACCACATAATCAAGCTCAAGCAACTGTTCTAAAACCTGCTTCTGCAACAACAGTTTTATAGTGTCTTTGTCTACTTCTTTATCAAGATACTCAAGTATGGCATCTACGGTC
>CAZZKD010000164.1:0-10232 GCA_964655095.1 uncultured Thermocrinis sp. | reverse complement strand
CTTTTTCATTGCTTGGTTTTCTCAGCACCTTTGTATAAATAAATTCCCTATTCCCTGTTGTAATTCTTAAGTGAAGCTCTCCGTTTATGCTTTCAAACCTTATAAGTCTGTTTCCTTTATCCGCTTTTGAGCCTATGCTTATTAAAGTCCCTTGTCTTTGTTCCTTCCACTTTCTTTTTAACTGTTGTCTTTCTTTACTTTCCTTGTTTTTGTTTTTACAGAGCCTTTCAAAAAGGGCTTTACCACCAAACACTACTTTTTTGTCTGTTGAATACTGCTTTGCTTTGTAGATAGCAGAGTCTATGTATTTGGTAGGCAGGTCAGGAAACAGTTGTCTTAGCTTTTGGTATATTTGGTTATGGGAGTTTTTGGTTTTTAGCAGTTTATAAGCTGACCTTATGGCAGATGATTGTTTACGCATTAATTCCAAAAGCTTTTTTCTGTCGGGACTGTTCAACTGAAGTTTAAATTGCACGCTTACATACATCAGGTTTTTATTATAACTACCTTGAGGGATTTTTAGAACAATCTCCTTTAACACTTGCCTGTTATATAGTCTGCCACAGAAGACGCAGCTATTGATTTGGGTTTTACCACGGGTTTTAGTCCCTGAGCTAAAACAAAACCGATTGCTTCCTTCAAAATTATGGACGAGTTATGCTGTGGGTTTGGGTTTATATCAAGATGGACTTCAAAGGGCCTGTTGCCCACCACGTCTATAAGTTCCAGGGCAGTATAGACAGCCCTGCTGACCTCTTCCATAAGCCTTTGTCTTAGTGATCGTATGCGCTTTACTCTTTCAGTCTTCCAGAAAACCTTTGCTCCCCTGGAGGAGTCTATATGGACGACCACTACGGTGACAAAAACTGTGCTGTCATTTACCTGACGAGAGTCGCATCCAACGTATACGGCAGTTCTTTCAGAGGTGCTTTTTATAAACTCCCTTACTTCTTCAAAGTTCTTTATCTGAGGCATTTATATTTCCCTTAAATTCCACTGTTTTTAAATAGGTAGGCTTGAAGAATATCCAATCTTTCATGTTCTGTGCACTTCTCCCATAGCACACCTCGCAAAGAAGCCCACCATCCACAAGCTTAGAGTTATCGTCGCAACAATCGGACAGGTTCCAAAACTCGTAGTTATCATGAAAGATCAGCTTGCCACAGCCTAAACATCGGTAAAGCTTACATCCTTTTGAGCTTAAAAACTCTTCAAGCTCCTGATCTAAGGAAAGCTCCTCCAATTCAAAAACCATCTTTAGAAACTCTTTCTGTTTTTGGTTAAGCTCTTCAACTTTCATCTAATATATATTTTATTCCCATGCTGGTGGATGAATTTGATGTGGCTGTGATAGGTGGTGGTCATGCGGGTATAGAGGCTGCTTTGGCTTCTGCTCGTATGGGTGCAAGGACGGTCATGTTCGTACTAAACGCAGATACTATAGGCCAGATGTCCTGCAACCCAGCCATAGGAGGCGTGGCAAAGGGCATAGTGGTAAGAGAAATAGATGCACTCGGTGGGGAGATGGGAAAGGCTATAGACCACACTGGTATACAGTTTAAGATGTTAAATACCAGAAAAGGGAAGGCGGTTTGGTCTCCCAGGGCGCAGGCGGACAAAAAAGCTTACAGGGAATACATGAAAAAGGTTTGCGAAAATCAAGAGAACTTACACATAAAGCAGGACGAAGTGGTGGATATTGTAGTAGAAGACGGAAAGGTGGTAGCTGTAAAAACAAGGCTTGGGCTTGAGTATAAGGTAAAGGCTGTGGTGGTCACCACGGGAACTTTTCTGAACGGTCTTATATACATAGGGGACAAGACCTTTCCTGCAGGCAGGGCTTGGGAGCCAAACTCTACTGGGCTCTCTGAGTTTTATAGAAGACACGGTTTTCCTCTATTGAGGTTCAAAACGGGCACACCCGCAAGGCTTGACAGAAGGACCATAAACTTTTCCAACCTTGAGATAGCACCAGGAGATGATCCACCACCTAAATTTTCCTTCTGGACAGAGCCTGTGGGCACATACTGGTTTGAAAAGGGTAAAAAGCAGGTCGTTTGCTGGATAACCTACACCACTCCAAAGACCCACGAGATAATCAGAAAGAATTTGCATAGAACAGCTCTCTACGGTGGGCTCATCAAGGGTATTGGTCCAAGGTATTGTCCTTCCATAGAGGACAAGGTGGTAAAGTTTTCAGACAAAGACAGGCATCAAATATTCTTAGAACCAGAAGGTTGGGATACGATAGAGATTTATCCAAACGGTCTGTCTACTTCTTTGCCAGAAGAAATTCAGTGGGAGATGTATAGATCCATACCTGGTTTGGAAAAAGTAGAGCTTATAAGACCTGCCTACGCTATAGAATATGATATTGTTCCACCTACTGAGCTTTATCCTACATTGGAAACAAAGAAGATTAGAGGGCTTTTTCATGCGGGCAACTTCAACGGCACCACAGGATACGAAGAAGCGGCAGGTCAGGGCATCTTGAGTGGTATAAACGCCTGCCTGAGATCTTTCGGGAAAGAGCCCATATACCTTAGAAGGGACGAAAGCTACATAGGGATTATGGTGGATGATTTGACCACAAAGGGTGTTATGGAGCCCTACAGACTTTTTACCTCAAGGTCAGAATACAGGCTTTACCTAAGGCAAGACAACGCCATCCTCAGGCTTGCCAGGTTGGGAAGAGAACTGGGGCTTTTGTCTGAAAATCAATACAGACTTGTTGCAGAGCTTGAAAGGGAAATAAGGTCTTGGCTTGAGTTTTATAGGCAACACAGGGTTTCTGTAGCTATAGGTTCGGACTTGAGACCTTACAGCCTATCACAGCTTCTCACCTCCGAGTATTCCATATACGACCTTAAGAACTTTGGTGTAGAAATTCCAGACCACCCTTACGTGGCAGAAGAGGTGGAGATTGAGCTAAAGTATGAGCCTTATTTGGAAAGAGAAAAGAAGCTAAACGAGAAACTAAAAAAACTTGAGGATACCCCCATCCCAAAGGATATAGACTACGATAGTATTCCTGGGCTAACCAACGAAGCTAAGGAAAAACTGAAGAAGTTTAGACCTTTGACTGTGGGACAAGCTAGCAGGATAGACGGCATAACGCCAGCAGCCATAACTGCCCTTTTGGCATACTTAGGAAAATTGGACTAAGATGATAATCTTCTTCATAGTCCTGTACATGCTTATTACCTTAGTGGTAGGCATACTGGCTGGCAAACTTTTGGTTAAAAACTCAAAGGATTACTTACTTGCCGGCAGAAATCTCCCCTTTTATATGGCAACCTTTGTAGCTTTTGCCACTTGGTTTGGTTCAGAAACTGTTTTGGGTGCTTCTTCTGTGATGGCGAAGGAGGGACTCTGGGGCGTTGTTTCAGATCCTTTTGGTGCAGCGCTTTGTCTTGTTCTCGTGGGCCTTTTCTTTGCCAAACCCCTCTATAGGATGAACCTTTTGACCTTTGGAGATTTCTACAGAGTAAAGTATGGCCGAAAGGCAGAGATAGTAGCAAGTATTATGCTGATAGCCTCTTACTTTGGCTGGATAGGCGCCCAGATGGTTGCCATAGGCCTCATACTTCACATCACTATCGGGATACCTCAAAGTGCTGGCATAGTCGTTGGTTCTTTTGTGGTGCTTTTATACACCTTTTTTGGGGGAATGTGGGCTATATCTCTGACGGACTTTATACAGACTGTGGTTATCGTTTTTGGCTTGGTCTTTGTGCTCTATGAGGTTTCCAATGGTTTTTCTGAGGTGGTTCCGGTAGTTGCCTCCCAGCCTTCCGAATACTACAAGTTTTTCCCAAGCTTTAACTTAGAAGAGATCCTTCTGTTCATAAGCGCGCTGATAACCATAGGGCTTGGCTCCATACCTCAGCAGGATGTATTCCAGAGGGTGATGTCTTCAAGGTCAGAGAGGGTAGCTGTTCTTTCATCCATAGGCGCAGGATTTATGTATCTGACGGTAGCCCTAATTCCACTGCTCTTAGCCATTTTTGCAAAGGTTAAGTATCCAAACCTGCTTGAGGTGGACCCTCAACTTATGCTTCCTACCATGATCATGGAGCATACATCACAGATAACAAAAATCTTGTTCTTTGGAGCTCTGCTTTCCGCCATCATGAGCACCGCAAGCAGTGCGGTTTTAGCTCCAGCGGCAGTTCTAAGCGAGAATTTACTTAGACCGATCTTTAATAATCTATCAGACAAATACTTTCTGTGGCTAACAAGGCTAAGTGTAGTTCTTATCACAGTTGTATCCTTAGCCTTTGCCTTTGGGGGTGAGTCTATATTTAGGCTTGTGGAAAGCTCTTCAGCTTTGAGCTTGGTTTCTCTTTTTGTCCCAATGGTAGGAGCGCTTTACTTTAAAGCTTCTGATCAAACCTCTGCCATAGCAAGTATGCTCTCTGGCTTCTTTGTTTGGGTGGCTTTGGAGTATATATTTCATTATCAGTTTGCGCTGCTTGCCGGACTTACTACAAGCTTTATTAGCTTTGTTTTGTTCCTTTTACGCTCCAAACTTAGAAAGTCTTAAAGAATGAGCGAGCATAAGGTTTATGAGTTTCTTTGCTGGAAAGATACCAAGCTCTCCCCTTAGACACTCCCTTTCGGTAAATCTGCGGGAAGTCATACCAAGAACATAGGGAGACTTTAAAAGAACTGGCACAGGATGCCACGAGTGGCCTTTAAGAACAGAAGGCGTGGAGTGGTCCCCTGTTATGACCAGCACGTCCGGCTTTAGCTTAAGAATCTGTGGCAGTTTTCTGTCAAACTCTTCTATGACCTTAACCTTACCCTCCCAGTTTCCATCCTCTCCATAGGAGTCTGTCTTTTTAATGTGTAAGAAGAAAAAGTCATAGTCTTTCCATAACTCTCTCAGCACGCTTATCTGATCGTCTATGCTCTGACCTTGAACATCTATCACATCCATACCCACCAAGCTTGCTAATCCTCTGTACATAGGATAGACTGCTATGGCACATGCTTTCGGTCCAAACCTTTCCTCAAAGCTTTTGAGTTTAGGTTTTTGAGAAAAGCCTCTCAAAAGTATATAGTTCGCCTTAGGCTCGTCCTTTAATACCTCCGAAGCCTTTTGCAGAAACTTTTTTACCACATCAGCTACCCTCTGAGACTGCTCGTTTTTTCCTACTGGCTCAAGGGGAGATCTACCTTCTTTTTGTGGATCGGTATCGTTTATAAGGTCGCTGTTTTCTGGAAGGGCTTGAGGAAATCTTAAAACTATAGCCAACCTGTGCTCCATACCCGCTTCCAAAAAAACCTCTACATCGTCTATGAACCTTATGTTTTCCTTTAACTTCTGTGTAATCCTTCTGTTCTCTTCTGTAGGTATCCTTCCTGCCCTTCTGTCTTTGACTATGGCATGCCCATTCTGGTATTCTACAGCAGCGTAGTTGCCCCTTATGGCTATATCTGTTTCTTTTACAGTCAGTCCAAGTCCCAAAGCTTCCAGTATCCCCCTTCCTATCTTATACTCCACAGGGTCGTATCCAAATATTCCCAGATGGCCTGGACCACTACCTGGAGTTATCCCATAATCCACCGGCAGGTGCATACCCAAGGCAGACTCTTTAGCTAATTGGTCCAAATTTGGAGTATTCGCTATTTCCAATTCGGTTTTTCCATCTTTTACTGGAAGCCCACCTATGCCATCAAGGACGATCAAAAGAATTTTACTGCTATTTTTTTGTATCAGATGTTCCAACATGGCTTTAAAATTTTAAAGCATGGAGCTAATTGGTTTAGAGGATTTCATCAAGCTGGACATAAGGGTGGCAAGGGTTATATCTGCAGAAAGAGTAGAAGGCTCTGAAAAACTTCTCAAACTTAGAATATCCCTTGGAGACCAAGAGAGAACTATAATGGCTGGCATAGCCAAACACTACTCACCCGAAGAACTTCTGGGAAAGAAAATAATAGTGCTTGCCAACCTAAAACCGAGAAAGATATTCGGCGTAGAGTCGCAGGGTATGCTCTTAGCTGCCTCTGACGGAGAGCGTCTTTCCATCCTAACACCAGAAAAAGACGTAGAAGAAGGTTCCAAAGTTGGCTAAAGAATGGAGAAATTATACTATAATGAACTTGAAAATTTTTAAAAGGAGGTAAAGCATGAGGAAAGTAGCTTTATTGCTAATATTCACTACATTTTCTGCAGCTGTAATATCGTGTGGTCAAGTGTCTTCCTCCAGAACTTACGAAGGTGCAGCCGTAGGCGGTGCTGTGGGAGCAGCAGCGGGTGCATTGATAGATAAAGAAAACAGATGGAGAGGAGCTGTTATTGGCGGGGCCTTAGGTGCAATCTTAGGAGGAACAATAACCGAGATAGCTCAAAGGGCATCCAGGGAAGCGGCTATGGCAAACAGACCAGTAGAATACAGGTCAGAAGATGGTAAAGAAAGAGTATATGCAGAACCTGTAGCATCAAAGGGGAAATGTAAGATAGTTAAAACCAGCTATTATCAAAATGGCAAATTGGTCAGGTAGAAGAGAAAGAGGTGTGCCCCTAATACTGACAGGTAGGCCTTATTCTCCTCTACACTTGGTATTCAATATACCAAAGCTCCCTCTTCTTTTTCTGTAAGCAATTTTTAATTCCCCTGTTTTAGCATCTATAAAAGGTAGAAAATAGACCCCACTTTCCTGAATCTCAAGTATGGCATCCTCTTCGCTCATTGGCTTTTCTATTACTAACTCTTCCTCAATTATAGTGGGTCTTTCTTTTTCTTCCAGGGGTGCAATTATAGCACTTATAACTTCTTCCTTTATTTTAGCACCGCGCCTTCTGTACTCTAATCTTCTTTGTTTTAGCTTTATTATCTGCCTTTCTGCTTCATCAAGCACCTTATCCAGTGCTGAAAACACGTCTATATCCTCCTCCCATGCATGAATAACTCCACCACCCCAGGTTTTTAAGTACAGATCCAAATCAACCCTATAAACAGTAGGCCTGCTTTCACCGGCATAGTCTTTTTGCTTTGCCCTGGAGGTGGATAGGGTAACCACAACCTCCACTTGATCTTCCTCTGCCTCTTTCAAAAGTCTGGAAAACCTCTCCAGCTTACCCTCTACAAAACTTTTCATAGCATCAGTCCACTGTATAGCCTTTCCTACAAATTCTACGTTCATACAAAACCTCCTGGTGTTTATAGGGGCATAAAATTTTAACAAATTTTTTTATTAGACAGCTAACCTTTCCAGCTCTCTACGCTTAAGTATTTCTATGAAACCCCTTTCTGTGTTTATAATACCCATCTTCTTCCACTTACTCATTACCCTTATGGTGGTTTCCACAGTGGTGCCAGTCATTTCTGCTATATCGTTCCTAGTTAATGGAGCATCTATAACTATGGTTTCTTCATACTTTTTACCTATCCTATCCGCTATCTCTAGGAGAACCTTTGCGATCCTCTCCTCTACCTTACCACCAGCTATGCTCTTTAAAGTTTCATATGTTTTCAACAGAATTGCGGTAGCCTCACAGGTCATTTTAATAGCAATGGCGGGATGTTTTATAGCTAAGTTTATGAAGTCTTTGTTTGATATGTAAAGGGCTCTTGATTCTGTTATAGCTTTGGCTGTGTAAGTATTTTTGGGTGTTTTCTTTCCCCATTCTATCCAACCAAATATGTCGCCTGGATAGACAAGGCGAACTATTACTATCCTTGCATCGTGGGTTTCCTTTAAAAGCTTTATTAACCCGTCAAGAAGTATATATATACCAGGTTCTGCTTCCTCTTCAAAAAAGAGGTACTCACCTTTCCTAAAGCTCTTTTCCTGCATATACTGAAGAGCTTGTCTTAGCTCATTCTCAGAAAGGTCCTCTAAAAGATGTAGGTTTTTTAGATCCTTAATCTTCCCTTCTCCAGTAAAAGTTTTTGCCATCCTTTTCCTCCTATCATTACTGTGGGTTCAAAGATAACATAATCTGTGTGAAACGGTACTTTGTTAATACCCCCAAAAGTATGATTGTCTCCTATGGCTACATGCACCGTGCCCAATATCTTCTCGCATTCTAAGACATTATCTACCTTCTTTGCTTTTGGGTTCGTTCCCACTCCCAGCTCCGCAATATTCCTTGCCCTTTCGTGTTCTTTGAAAACGTTTTCTAAGTATACTACATATGGGTCAAGGCCTTCTATCTCTTCCACCACACCATCTTTGAACCTGAAGGTTATGGGACTGTCTAAACGTCTGTCTGGTCCATACAGAACGGTCATTTTACCATAAGCTGAGTCTTCTATAGGTGCTATAAAGGATTCTCCCGCAGGCAAGTTACCATAATCTCCAGGTCTATGAAACAGACCTGTATCTGCTATGGCTTGCCTTCCTTTTATAGAAAACTCCAGCTGAGTTCCGTCTGCCTTTATCTCCACCCATTCTCCTTCTGTTAGGATTTCAGCTATCTGATTACTAACTTTACCCACCTCTTCCCAATCTACATCCATAGGACCGTAAAACATCTCTGGCTCAAAAAGGGGCATGGATGCATACCTCACTCCAAAGTACCTTGTAAGAACTTTTCTATAAAATGTATGCGTCGTGGAATAGTAGGGAAAGGCTACAATCACATTAGGTAAATCTTGGGCATGTTTTTTGAGTATGCTTAAAACATCCTCCTCTGAATAACTTTCCTTGTTTATTACTCTGCTAAATAGACCGCTCCTTGTTAGCTCCTCTATGGTAGACTCACCGAAGGTTTCTATCCATACTTCCTCGGGGGGCTCTTTGCCGTGTTGCCCTAAAGAAGAGTATTGTACTTTCTTCACTCTCTTAGACATTAATTTACCAACTTGATAAAACTCTTCCAGAAGGTCAGTAAGATAGGGTTTGGTATCATCGGTGATCAAAAGCAGAGTCTCATCCTCTTTCAAATTCATGTTGATGCGATAAAGTCTTTCTATGTGAGCCTCAAACATCATATAAAAATTTAATACGAAAAATGCTAGGGTAATCTAAATTTAAGGAAGTGGTAACCTTAATGTGCCTAAAATGTACTTCAGGTCATTATCCGTAAATAAAACTCCCACTCCTGCCATTCCGCCCCTTAATTTCTCGTTAAGAAGGTCATCACCACCCACCCTTATATACAAAGGACCCTTTACATTGTATTGCAATCCAACCTGGAGGTTTGGCTTTAGTTTTTTGTTATTTTCTTTCCTTCCAAAATCCCAAAAATCGGAAAAGAGCATGATCTTTTCATTCCAGATCAGATCAAAGCCTATGCCCCCTTCAGACTCTTTCAACCCAGCTCTAAATACGGTCTCTTTATCGAAAAAGGGGAATATCCTCGCATATTGCAATGTAAATTGGGGAGTAAATTCTTTTTTTGTTATTGTACCCGCATTACTTGTTTCCTCGTAAGTTATTCTACCCTTTGAATTACCAACTATCTCCGCTAAGTAGTATTTTTGATTGTCTGGTTGCACTTTTATGCTAAGTATTCCTTTGCCTTCGTTGTCTTTGTAAAACTCTCCTCTGAAACCTATGTAAAAGTTGGTTCTTCTAGCCACCTCTCCAGCCTTGGAGAAAGCTCTTGTGGCGGAGGTTATACTTTTGTATAGTTCCTCATCCTTAACCAACTTTCCAATAGTGCCTTCCCCTCTTTCAATTCTGGAAAGAATGAGGTTTAGATTCTGAGAGGCTTGGGCAAGGTTTTTAGATAAGGATCGCAAATCTTCTCTGTTTTCGGACACTACCAAGTTAAGATTTTTTGAAAGTTCGTTTAGATTTTTGACTAACTCGGGAAGAGTAGTTTTTGTATCCTCTGAAACTTCTCTCAGGTTTTCTATTATTTCCTTTATGTCCTGCCTATTTTCGGAAGCAATACCTTCTAAGGTAACCACAAGCCTATCTATGTTCTCTATTGTTTGAGGGAGTGTTCTGTTGAGATTATCAGAAAGAACTTTTATTGAGTATATGGCAATTCTGAGATTGTCCCTGTTTTCTGCAGTAATTTGGTTAAGGTTGTAAGTAAGTATTCTTAGATTTTCCATAATTTGCCTAATATCTTCCCTGTTTTCTGCCAAGATAAGTTGAAAGTTCTGTGCAAGAAGCTTAACTGCTTCTGATGCCATAGTTAAGTCCTTTATCAATTTATCCGTATCTGCATAACCTAAGGTTTGGCTTATAACCCCACCTTCCTCTAAAATACCTGCCTGAGAACTGCCAGGATATACAGAAAGGTATTTATCGCCCATAAGTCC
>CAZZKD010000163.1:0-5098 GCA_964655095.1 uncultured Thermocrinis sp. | reverse complement strand
ATCCAATTTGCTCCTTAGCTGTCTGTATATACCCCTTAACCTTTCAAGCTCTTCTAAGATCTCTTCTTTTTTTGCTCTTGCGGAGGATGTTCTTAGGATCACCCCTTCATTGCTTAAATGATCGGCTATAAAATTTAGCATATCGCATTTTTCTTCTTTTGACAGCTTGGAAGAGCACTTTACTTCTTGATTTTCCGGCATATAAACTATATACTTTCCCGGTATTTTTATTTTGTTCGTTAGCTTTGCTCCCTTTTCCCCTATGCCTTCCCTTACTACCTGAACTAAAAGGCTTTGCCCTACTTTAACCTCTTCTCCTTTTAAAGGTAGGTAAGCTTCCTTTTCCAAACCGATGTCCACGAACGCCCCACCCATCCCCTTTGCTAACCTCTTTACCTTCCCTTTGAATATGCTTCCCACTATTTTTTGGCTATTTTTCTTTTCAACCCTAATCTTTACTACTCTTTCCCCTTCAAAAAGAAAAGAAAAGACGTCATCTCTGTTGGTTAGAACTACTAACCTTTTTGCCATGAGACAAAAATTTCCTTAAGCACGAGGACTATCACCAAAAACACCAAGGAGACGTAAAGGATGCCTAAGAAGGCGTTGGTGTAGTCGTTGATTATTACCCTTTGGGCTATTTCTACGGACTTTATGGCAGGCGGAAGCTCTCCCACAGAAACCTTTTCTGAAAGCCACTTAGCATGGGCTAAAAAGCCTATCCTGTGGTCCGGATGGAAAACTTTTAAAATCCCAGCGGGTATGGTATTTATAGCCATCAAAAGGGCTGGAATGCCTGCCACCCAAAGGTATTTAAACCTTCCTGTCTTTGCAAGGTAAAGGGTGGCAATGGTCAAAGCTGTGGTAGCCAAAAGTTGGTTTGATATGCCAAAAAGGGGCCAAAGGCTTCTTATACCTCCGTAAGGATCCACCACTCCCCCGTATAGGAAGTATCCCCACAGAGCAACAGTTATAAAGCTTGCGGTGATGTTTGCGGTTTTGTTTGAATAATCCTTAAAGCTTTTTATAAAGCCACCCAGCAGGTCTTGGAGAATATACCTTCCTACCCTTGTGCCCGAGTCTATGGTGGTTAGGATAAACACTACCTCAAAGAGGATGGCAAAGTGATACCAAAAGGCAAGGAGGGTTTCCCCTGTGAGTTTGGCAAAGATTAGGGCTATGCCAAGGGCAAAGGCAGGTGCCCCTCCAACCTTAGAAAGCACGCTCTCTTCTCCAATAAGGCTTGCAAGTTTTTTTAGCTCCTCCGCTGTAATAGGAAAGCCCCAGGATGTTATTATCTGCGCTGCAGATTCTTCTGTCTTTCCTATAAGACTTGCAGGACTGTTTATGGCAAAGTATATACCAGGTTCCATAGAAACTGCCGCAATCAGAGCCATTATGGCAACAAAGGACTCTCCAAGCATACTGCCATAACCTACCAATCTTACGTGGCTTTCTTTGTCCAAAAGCTTTGGAGAGGTGCCGGAGGAAATAAGGGCATGAAAGCCAGAGACCGCACCACATGCTATGGTTATCATCAAAAAGGGAAACAGAGAACCCTGCCATACCGGACCTATACCCGTTTGGGCATACTGAGTTAAGGCGGGCATCTTGACCTCAGGATTGGCTATAAAAACACCCACCGCAAGGATAGCAAGGGTTCCAAGCTTCATAAAGGTGCTAAGGTAGTCCCTTGGAGCCAACAGAAGCCAAACCGGTAGTATGGACGCAAAAAAGCCATAGACCATAAGCCCAAAGGCTATTTGTACCTCCGAGTAGGTAAAGAATTTGCTAAGAGTTGGGTTGTCTGCTACAAACTTTCCTGCAACCAAAGAAAGCATCAAAAGGGTTATTCCCAAAAATGTAGCCTGTAAGACTGCGCCCGGCCTTATCTTCCACATATAAACACCCATCAGCATTGCTATGGGTATGGTTGCAAAGGACGTAAAAGCAGACCATGGGCTTTGGGCAGTTGCCTTTACTACCACTAAGGCAAGGACCGCCAAAAGGATGATAAGTATGGAGTAAATCACCAAAAGGACCACAGTCCCCCCAAACCTTCCAAGATAGTCTTTTGCTATTGCTCCCAAGCTCTTTCCGCCAGTGCGCATGGAAATTGTAAGAATTAGCATGTCTTGGACCGCACCCGCTATAACCGCTCCTATGGGGATCCAAAGCACTCCCGGAAGATATCCCATCTGCGCCGCAAGCACAGGACCTACCAAAGGACCTGCACCAGAAATGGATGCAAAGTGGTGTCCAAAAAGCACCCACTTGTTTGTAGGCACATAGTCTATGCCGTTGTAAAACCTGTGGGCTGGTGTGGGGTTTTCGTCAGAAACTCCAAAGACCTTATAAGCTATGTAATAGCTGTAATACCTGTAGCCTATGATGTAAAGGGAAAAGGCACATAGCAAAATCCAAAAGGCGCTTATAGGTTCTTTTCTGTAAAAGGCAACTACGGAAAAGGCTATGGCAAAAACGAAAGAAAGGAGGGCAAGGATAAGCTTGTCCCTTAAGTTCATGTAAGGTGTGTTCTAAAGAACTCTATGGTCTTTTGCCACACGTCCCTTGCGTATTCTTCGTGATAGACCTCAGGTCTTGTGTCGTTGAAGAAGGCATGGTCTACGCCCGCATAGATCAAAAACTGGGCATTTAATTTATTTTCGTTACACTTTTGGATCGCTTCCATCACCTCGGACAAAGGAATGAAGGCATCCATGCCCGCATGAACCGCAAGCACCGGTGCCTTGATCTTAGAAAAGTCTATGTTTGCTAACTTGTAAAGTCCATAGTAAGGAACCAAAGCTTTAAATTCCTCAAACTTGGAACCAAAATACCAAGTGCATGTGCCACCACAGCAGTAACCAGTAGCACCAAACATAAACTCCCCTACCCTTGGCACATAGCCTATGTTTTCTCTTTTGAAGTATTCAAGGGAAGCTTGCACCATTTTCTCTGCTTCATCCAACCTGTTCTGCATAAGGTCCATCATAAGCTTTCCCGCATCTTCTGGATTGTCCGCAGTTTTTCCTTTGTATAGGTCTATGGCAAAGGCGTAAAAGCCTTCCCTTGCAAACCTATCGCACACATCCTCTATGTGTTTAACAAGGCCCCACCACTCGTGAAAGACCATTATCAAAGGAGCCTGTTTTTGCATATTCTCAGGCTCTGCCAAATAGCCAGAAACTTCTATCCCGTTAATGCTAAAGCTTATTCTTTGACCCATAGCCTTTCACCTCCTGTTTCTGAATTATAACATCTCAAGGGCAGTTTTTATCACTTCCTTTGTTTCTTCCTCCGTTGGCATTTCTGCATAAACTCTTATAAGTGGCTCTGTGCCAGAAGCTCTTAGAAGAAGCCATCCGTCGTTTTCAAAGATGAGCTTTAGTCCGTCCTTTGTGATAACTTCTTTTACCTTGAACCTTCCCAAAAGGGAAGGTGGGTTTTCTATAAAAGACCTTAGCTTTTTCTTTTTTTCCTCGTCTGCGTGAAGGTCTTTGCGCTCAAAGTAAGCACTTCCGTAAGTTTGGAACACCTCCTGCACGATCTTTGAAAGCTCCTTTCCTTTGGTGTGTATAAGCTCCAGTATGCTAAGGCCTGAGAACAGTCCATCCCTTTCTGGCAAAAAGTGAATGATTCCGTAACCTCCGCTTTCTTCCCCTCCAAAGATAACCTTTTCCTTTAAGATTAGCTCGTTTATGTGCTTAAAGCCCACAGGCACCTCCCTTAATTCTACTCCTTCAGATTTGCAGATTCTATCCACCAAATAGCTTGTGGATACTGTCTTTACCACCACACCCTCTTTTATCCCTTTGTTCTTCAGAAGGTGTAACAAAAGCAAAACGTATATGAGCTGAGTATTTATAGACCTTCCCCTTTCGTCGCAGAGGGCTATACGGTCTCCATCTCCATCGTTGGCTATTCCTATTTTTGCTCCCACCCCCCTGACCTTTTCAAACATCGGGACTAAGTGCTTTTCTATAGGTTCCGGTGGATGTCCTCCAAAGAGGGGGTCCCTCTGCGATCTTATGGAGATCACCTCCAAAGGGGTGTCAAGCAAAACCTCAGAAAAAAGCCCTGCGGAAGAGCCATACATAGCGTCGTGAATTACAATCCCACTTTCTTGGAAAAGCTCCAAACTTATTAGCTCTTTTACCTTTTTAAGGTATGGACCTCTTAGGTCTATCAGCTGTGGTTTTTTGTTTTCTACCTTTACATTTTCCGTTGTGTTTGCCAATCTTTCTACCTTTTTTATAAACTCAGTGGTTGCGGAACCACCAAAGGACTCTTTTATCTTGTATCCGTTGTATTTTGCAGGATTGTGGGATGCGGTGATCATCACACCTCCGTCAAAGCCCATGTATTTGACCGCAAAAGACACCATAGGCGTGGTGCATTCTCTGTCGGAAAGAAAGACTTCAAAACCTAAGCTACCAAAGACTTTGCAAACTTCCTCTGCAAACTCTCTACTTAAAAACCTTCTGTCATAGCCCACCACCACCTTTCTTTTACCTTCTTCTTCCAACACCTTTGCGTGGGCATAGGCAACTTTCCTGACGTTTTCAAAGGTAAATTCGTCTCCTATTACTGCCCTCCACCCGTCCGTGCCGAACTTTATAACCATGCTAATATTTTATTAGATAGTGCCCGTAGCTCAGTTGGATAGAGCGTGGGTCTCCGGAACCCAAGGTCGGGGGTTCAAGTCCCCCCGGGCACGCTTATAATTAAAATAAACGGCCCGTAGCTCAACTGGATAGAGCGTGGGACTACGGATCCCAAGGTTGCGGGTTCGACTCCCGCCGGGCTGGCTTGAAACTATGAAACAAAGAGAACCCATAGTAGCCATAGCTACACCTTACGGAGAAAGCGCTATAGGTGTTGTAAGGCTTAGTGGTCTTGGTGTACTTGAAAAGGTTTTGCCTTTTGTAAAGACAAAAGGGAAAATAAAAAAGAGGTATGCCCATCTTGTTAAACTCTTTGACGAAAGGGGAGAGCAGATAGACGAGGGAATAATGATTTACTACAAAGCTCCCAAAAGCTATACGGGAGAGGATATGGTGGAGTTATTTTTGCACGGAAATCCATTAAAGATCGG
>CAZZKD010000162.1:0-21016 GCA_964655095.1 uncultured Thermocrinis sp. | reverse complement strand
GCTCTATGCACAAGCACAGATTCTCTTTCTATAGCCTCAGCCAGCGCTCTAAACTTGTCTCCCAAAGGCTCCATTCTATACTCCCAAAAAGCTCAAATACATAGTTTATCACAAGATCTTTCCCAATCCCATGCGGTTTTTATTATGTAGTGAAGGTCGTCGTATACGGGCTTCCAACCTACTAACTGCTTAAGCTTAGAGGGATCCGCCACTATCTCTGGTGGATCTCCTGCTCTTCTTTGTGCGGTAACCACCTTAAAATCCACGCCAGTCACTTTCTTTACCGCCTCTATCACTTCAAGAACAGAGTAACCTCTTCCATAACCTACGTTAAACACCTCACTCTCTCCACCGTTCATAAGGTAGTTTAGCACGTCCAAGTGGGCTTGACACAGGTCCATAACGTGTATGTAATCCCTTATGCAGGTCCCATCGGGAGTAGGATAATCTGTTCCGTAAACCTCAAGATGAGGAAACTCGCCCTTTGCGGTCTTTAGGGCCCTAAGGATAAGATGGGTTGGGTTTTTGCTAACCTGTCCTATTTTCCCCTCGGGGTCTGCGCCTGCTACGTTGAAGTATCTGAGTATGCCATACTTTATACCCTCAGCCTTTGAAAAGTCCTTTATGGCTTGTTCTGAAAAAAGCTTGCTCCATCCGTAAGGGCTTATGGGGTGTGTAGGGCTATGTTCTTTAACTGGCACCTCCTTTGGTATGCCATAGACCGCTGCGGTGGAAGAAAAGATAAGAAGCCTGATGTTTGACCTCTTCATTGCCTGTAAAAGGTTCAAGGTTCCACAAAAGTTGTTTTCATAGTAGAGCAGAGGTTTTTCCACACTTTCTGGAACAGATACCTTTGCTGCAAAGTGCATTACCGCGTGGGGTTTGTAATCTAAAAGCACCTCTTCCAACAGCTTGTAGTTTAAAAGATCCCCCACTATCAACTTCCTATTTACCACAGCCCACTCATATCCGTTGGAAAGATTATCAAAAGTCAGAACGTCGTAACCCTTTTCCACCAAAAGCTTTACCATGTGGGAGCCTATATATCCCGCTCCACCAGTTACCAAAATCTTCAAAGTTTAACCTCTTTAAGCCAGTGCCAGTTTTTCTTAAACCAATCCACTGTCTTTTCTATTCCCTCCTCCAAAGAAGTCTTAGGTTGCCATCCCAAAAGCTCTTTTGCCTTAGTTATGTCTGCCCAGGTTGCTTTCATGTCCGCCTTGTGAAATTCCCTATTTTCTATCTTAGCCTTTTTCCCAGTAAATCGCTCCACCAAACTTATCATCTCCAGCAAACTGTGGGGTTTGTTGTTTCCGAGGTTTATTATCTGATAGCCCAAGGGCTTTAATGCCAGAATGGTTCCTTCTGCAATATCTTCTATGTAAGTGAAATCCCTGCTTTGACTACCATCGCCAAAAACTTCCAAAGAAGAGTCTTCCATTATCCACTTTATAAATCTAAAAACGCTCATATCGGGCCTTCCAGCAGGACCATAGACGGTAAAGTATCTCAGGATAGAAACATCAATTCCGTAAAGGTAATGGTATGTGTAGGCTATAACTTCCGCTGCCTTTTTGGAAGCTGCGTAAGGGGAGATAGGTGTATTCACAGGAAGGTCTTCTTTGAAGGGCATAGGCTGTCCTGCATAAAGGGAAGAGGTGGAAGCCAAAACAAACTTAGAAATACCATAGTTTTTACACAATTCCAACAAATTTAGCGTGCCGTTTGCGTTTGTTGTCATATAAACAAAGGGATCTTCTATAGAAGCCCTCACTCCTGCCCTTGCAGCCTCGTTGATAACCGCATCAAAGCGGTAATTCTTAAACACTTCTTTTAACTTTCCGTAGTCCTCTATGTCCAACTGGAAGAACTTGAAATCTCTATAACTTCTGAGGTCTTCCAGTCTGTAGTGCTTTAGCCTTACATCGTAATAGCTGTTTAAGTTATCTACGCCTATTACTTTGTGTCCTTCTTCCAACAGCCTTTTTGCAACAGCCCAACCAATAAATCCCGCACAACCCGTAACTAAAATCTGCACAAACAAATTATAACTTACTCAAGGTTTTTATCTCCTCCATTATCTTGATAGCTACTTCTTTGTAGTTGGTTTCCTTAGAGTAATCTTTGGGTTTTCCTATTATTACCCTTATGGTAGGACCGGGCTTTGGAAAGCTTTTGCCCCTTGGCATTACTTTATCTGTCCCGTCTATATAGACCGGCAAAACTTGTTTTTTGCTTTTTATGGCTAAGATACCCACGCCGAGCTTTGGTCTCAGAAATTCCCCGGGGTTTGCCCTTGAACCTTCTGGAAATATGCACACTTTACAACCCTTCTCTAAGAAGCTAAGAGATAGCTCTAAGGCTTGCATATCACCTGAACCTCTTTTGACCGGAATTGCACCCATGTGGGGCAGAAGTTTTCCAAGTAATGGAACTTTAAAAAGCTCTTCCTTTGCGATGAAAATTAAAGGTTCAGGGAATACTGCGTTCAGAACTGGTGGATCCAAGTGACTCCTGTGATTGGATGCTACAATACAAGCTTCAGAAGGCACATTTTCCAAACCTACCACCTCTATTCTAAACACTTTTTTAAAGAGGGGCTTAACAAAAGGACAAAGGGGTGATAATATGCGGTTGGCTAAAAAACTGTTTATGCACTTGTGTTTCTGCATGCTTCTTTCCTTATCCTTTGCAAATAGTTGTGTGCCAGTCTGGTAGGTTCAGGGATACGATAGATGGATGTTCTCAAAACGAGCTCTATAGCGGTGTTTAAGCTTATGTTATTTCCGGCAGATACATATATAGGCTCTGCATAATCCTTTGTCCTAACAACTGCCCCCACAACTTTCCCCTTATAAGTCATGTAATGATAACTACCTTTTTTCCAGCTTGGATCTTTTGCATATCCTACAAGTTTGGTTTTTGCCACTCCCACGGTAGGTTCTCCCGTTTCCACACCAAAGTGGGATGCTATTCCACAACCTCTTGGATGGGCTATGCCCTGTCCATCTATGAAGTAAACGTCTGCCTTCACTTCTGCCTGTTTGTATAGCTCAAGCATAAGGGGCATTTCCCTAAAAGCTAAGAAGGTAGGAATGTAAGGAAAATCTACAAGACCTTCCACAACCTTGTAATACGTAGGCTTTAAGGTTTTCAGTTCAATTACCACAAGGCAGGCCCAAGCTTTTGTGGGCGTCTCCTTTAAGTTCTCAAAGGTTAGATCTATACCACCTATTAACTCTAACTTTTTAAAGCTATCCTTAAGCACTACCTTTTTTGCGCACTCTAGTTGTGCCTTTTCTAAATCAGAATAGAGCATCGGATAAGAATTATACTAACCGCTTCTGAATATATCCACAGGGTTTAGCTTGCTAGCTTTGTAAGAAGGATATAAGCTTGCAAACACCGAGAATAGAATAGAAAAGATCGCACCGTAGATATACAAGCTAAAGCTTCTGTACAAGACAAAACCTGAAGTTCGTATGAGTCCCTCTACGTCAAGCTTTACCGATTCTAAGTATTCCTGCAAACCGTAGCCGATGATGGAACCCAAAACCGCCCCAATTATACCCACAACCACACCCTGAAAAAGAAATATAAGGAGAATATCTGTTCTTGAGTACCCCATGGCCATAAGGATAGCTATGTCCTTCTTCTTTTCCAAAACAGTCATCATTATTATGTTAAAGATCCCAAAGGCAGATACTAAGAGGATGGCAAAAACGATCATATAAGTTATTATGTTCTGTATTTTGAAGATGCTTAAAAAATTTTTGTATGCCTTTTGCCAGCTTTCCACTTCGTAATCTACAGTTAGACTAAGTGTTTTAGCAATCTTTTCCGCCCTTTTTGGATCCCTAAGTTTGATAATGATCTCGTTTACCTGTCCATCCTTCCCCAGTATGGCCTGTAAAATGTTTATGTTCAGATAAACCCTTGTATCGTCCAGGTTAGTTATGCCAGAGTCAAATATATCCACTACCCTTAGGGTTAGAGTCTCCCCGTTTGGAGCAACCAGCAGAACCTTCTGCCCTAATTCCTTTATGCCCAAGCCCTTGGCTACCAGAGTACCCAACACCACGCCATCCCTTCGGTTTTGTATAGTCTGGAGATTCTTATACTTTAAAAACCTCTCTATGATTGATGCCTTTGGCTCCCTTTCAGGATCTATTCCTATAAGATTTACTGGTTTTTCCTTTGTGCCATACCTTACTATTCCCCTGCTAACCAGATGAGGCGCCACACCCAGAACTTCTGGATTTTCCTCAAGCTTTGCCATTAGGTCTCTCCATCCTAAGATCTTTTCCTCTTCCTTAGGTTTTAGACCTAAAATAACAGAGAACTTTTCTTTTATGCTATCTTCCAAGGATTCTTTGGGTTTTATCTTTATGTGCGGTTCTAAGTCTATCACTTGCTGAATAAAGTAGGATTGAAACCCCAACATAAGGGAGCTCATTACTACAAAGGCAGAAACCCCAATGCTTACCCCCAAAAAAGATACTATGGTTTGCCTTTTTCTCTCAATAAGAAGTTTTAATGCTAAAAAATAGATATGTCTCACCTTAGGATAACTTTATCTCCTACTTCCAAACCTTCCAGAACTTCAACGTAGCCTTCGTACTCCTGACCTAACTTAAGTGGCACTTCTACAGCCCTAACTCTTTCATACTTTAACACCTTACCGTCCTTTACCGCGTCCTTTGGTATGAGTATTGCTTGTTTTTTTTCTATTAGTATTTTTCCCTCTACAGTGGAATAAGTGGGTGTGTTTTCGGGTAAGCTTGCTTTTACCTTTACCTTAGCGGTTTTTTTAGTTCTGTCAAGTTGTCCTTCTTTTAGATAGACCTTCCCTTCAAAGGTCTTTCCCGGAAAGGCATCAATGGTTAGAAATACCCTTTGACCTTCCTTTACCAAACCTGCATACTCTTCATCCACATCCAGCACAACCTCAATCTTTTCCGTCTCTCCCACACCAAAAAGCCCATTTTCCTGAGACAGGTGATTTATGTAGTTTCCCTCTTTTACGTATTTGCTTAACACTATCCCATCCACGGGACTTTTTACCACATATCTGTCCTTCTGCGCCTTTAGACTTTCTATCTTAGCTAAAATGCTTTTCCTCTCAGTTTGTAGACTGCTGACGGCATCCTTATATTGATTTAAACTCGCTTCGTATTCCTTTTTGTATATCTCATAGTTATTTTTAAACCTCTCCAGCTGTTCTTTTGGGATAAGACCTTTTTCTCCTAAATCTCTCCTCCTCTCGTATTCTATCCCTGCCTGATTCATCTGTATATAGGCTATTTCCACACGTTCTTTTAAAGCCTTAAGATATGGGGAGCTTTCGCTCAAGCGTTCCTCTGTAAGCCTTAGCCTTGCTTCCAAATCCTTCAAAGACGCATCCAACTCATCTGTATCAAAGACTGCCAGCACCTGACCCTTTTTTACTCTGTCTCCCTCTTTCACGAAGATCTTCTCTATCCTACCAGAGACTTCAGCTTTTACGAGGACAAAGTTTTCTGGTTCCACATAGCCCGACGCATACACAAAATTTTTTACCTCCCTGCTTTCTGCTACTGCAGTTTTTGGTTCGCTTTTAATGTATTGCCAGATAAGAAAGAGCGTGGGAAAAGAAAACAGTAAAGCAATCAAAAGCGGTTTTTTATTCACCTTTACCAAAAACTTCTTTCTTGATCTCCTCTTCCTTCCCAAACACACCCATTATGTGGTATCCATTATCTACGTGTATTACCTCTCCGGTTATGGCTCTTGCCCAATCGCTACACAGAAAAACCGCAGTATCCCCTACATCCTCTATGGTTATGGCTCTTCCAAATGGATTTACCTTTGTGGTGTGCTCCATAAGTAGATGAAAGCCAGTAATGCTGTATGCGGCAAGGGTCTTTATAGGTCCAGCAGATATGGCGTTTATTCTGTGATCATACTTTGCTATATCGTAGGCAAGATACCTGACGGTGCATTCAAGGGCAGCCTTTGCTATACCCATAACGTTGTAGTGTGGAACCACCTTTTCCGCTCCGTAGTAAGATAAAGTTATAATACTGCCGTTTCTTCCTTCCATCAAGGGCATCAGTGTCCTTGTAAGTGCTATTAATGAGTATACAGATATATCCATTGCTATTTTGAACCCTTCCCTTGAAGTGTCTATCACACCTCCTTTAAACTCTTCTTTTGGAGCATAAGCTATAGAATGGACTATAATGTCCAAGCTTCCCCACTCTTTTTGTAGCCAATCTTTTAAAGCAAGTATATGCTCATCCTTTGATACATCACACTCAAACACAAGCTCACTGCCAAATTCCTGGGCAATCTCTTCTACTCTTTTTTTGAGCTTTTCATTTGCATAAGTGAAAGCCATCTGAGCGCCTTCTCTGTGGAAAGACTTGGCTATACCGTAAGCTATGCTTCTTTCGTTTGCTATACCGGTTATTAAAGCCCTTTTACCCGATAACAGGCCCATTTACCTACCTCCTTCCAATATACTAATTGCCTGTTCTATGGAACTATTTTTGTGAACCAGTTCATAAAGAGCCCTAACCATCCTTACTCTGTCCTTTGCCTGAAAGACATTTCTTCCCACAGATAAACCTTTAGCTCCAGCCTGAAGAGCTCCGTAGACCATCTCCAACACTTCCCTTTCTGTTTTCATCTTTGGACCTCCCGCTATTACCACTGGCACGGGACATCCTTCTACTACTGGATAAAATGTCTCAGGGGATCCAGTGTATGGAACCTTCACTATGTCTGCTCCCAGCTCTGCGCCTATTCTTGCACAGTGGGCAACTACCTTAGGGTCATACTGGTTCATGTCTTTTCCCCTTCCGTAGACCATAGCCAAAAGGGGCATACCCCATTCTTCGCAGATTCGGGACACAAAACCAAAGTCCCTTAGCATTTCCCTTTCTAAATCCGCTCCTAAGTTTATATGAATAGAAACACCATCCGCTCCTAGTTTTATAGCCTCTTCCACGGTGCAAACAAGGGTCTTGTCGTTCTTAGTTGGAGCCCAGTCTGTGGATGCAGAGAGATGTACTATAAGCCCAATATCTTTACCACGACCTCTGTGACCTGCCTTTACCATACCTTTGTGCAAAACTACCGCATCAGCACCACCTTCTGCCACATCATCCACCGCCTTTTTTATATCTTTTATTCCTTCTATAGGACCAGAACTGACACCGTGATCCATGGGTACTATAATCGTTTTACCCGTTTCCCTGTTTACGATTCTCTCTAATCTTACTAGCTTACCTATCATTCTCATCCTCCTTTGAACCTGAATGTTATAATTCCAGTTTGTATTATATTATCTTTGATAGCTTCAAACTTTATACCCCTTACAAAGTTCAATACAGCTTTATCTACATCCGGCAATCCACTTCTTTTTATAACCTCAACTTTTGAAATCCTACCAGAAGGTTCTACCCAAATCCTTAGCTGCATGGCGGAAGGCAGTTCAGCCACTGCTATCTTTGGAAAGGGTGGAACAAATACTACCTGCCTTGAGCCTCCTGAGAATCCCACGCTCCCCTGGAACATCTCCGCTTTTATCTCACCCAGATGCTCACCAACCTTGGCACCACCTTGATCAGTTTCTACTTTTTTACCAATCACTTTCTTCTCTATCTCTGAAAGGATAGATTCTTCCCTATCTTTTTCATCCTGCGCCGAGCTTATCGGTGTATCACCTTTTTCAGCTTCTAAAGGAATTGGATTAGGTGCATTAAAGCTTTGTTTAATCCCTTTTTGAGGTGGTGCTTCATCCAATCTGCGGACAGGTTTGGAAAAAGCCACTTCCTCTACCTTTGGCTCTTCTTCCAAAAGAAGTTTTATTGGCTGACTAACTTGTATACCCAAATCTTTCATCACAAGATAAAGCGAAAGGTAAGAAAAAAGAATTAGATTTATCATAAAGGCTATGAGAAAATATAGAGCTTTCTCAAATAAGTTCTGTTTGTTGAGGTTGTTCGAAAAACCCCTCATTGGGACGTCCCCCCAACCTCTAAGGGAACTAACCTTCTCCTCATCCTGTCCCACCCCCCTTGAACCAGTAAGGGGTTGTTGTTTTTCAGTAGTTTATAAGCTAACCTTATGGCAGATGATTGCTTACGCATTAATTCTAAAAGCTTTTTTCTGTCTGGACTGTTCAGCTGGAGTTTGAACTGCACGCTTATATACATCTTAGCTTTTGTTATAACTTTATCCTTTCCAAAAGGATAATGTTCTTTAATGCCCTCTCTTTGCTTTTACCGTCAAATTTACCCGATAGAAAGGTTTTTAACATAGCACCCAGTTTATCCGTATTGCTTCTGTGTATCAGATTTCCATTCTCCCAAACCTCTTCCTTTGCAAAGTCAAGCAACAAAGAACCATTATTTATTATCCACCTCCTGCCTGGGTTTGGATGTTCCCAAGCAACCCTTATAGTAAAATCAACGCTGTCAGCTTTCCCTTTTAATTCCCACACATCACCCGCTTTTAAACTCTCAATTTCTATCTCCTTAAAAAATCTCTGAAGTAAATAAAGGTCGTGCCAAGCAAGGTCCCAGAGGGGAGAAATGTATCCCCTTCCTTTACCAAGTCTTTCAATACTCAGAGTTTTCACATTCTTTGGAAAATAATTCAAACACGTTGAAAAGCTTTCTATCTCAGAAATGTAAAGGTTGGGATAATGGTATACTTGCATAAACTCTAAGTAGGTCAAAGCTGGGGGCTTCTCAAGAAGCACAGGAACCCCCTTATCTAAAAAATCTCTCGCGAGCTTTACATGGTCCTTAGGATCTACTGCTATTATTACCGCTCCTATATCCTCCTGCACGTCCTCCAGATGGCAATAAAAGGGGTAATCGTCTATTGCTTTGTTTGGATCTCTATCGCACAATACTGGTAGTTTTCCAAGTTCTTCCAGTTTTAGTAGATATTTCTTTCCCATATTTCCGAGTCCAATCACCAAAATATGCATGGATAAACCGTCCTTTCCATTTTTCCTTAACCGTATTTATCCGAATATACCCATTTGAGTAGTTTTTTGAGTTTGAGTTGAGAAGTTTCTACCGCCCTTAACCAAAGACGGGACGGAATACTGCCTGGAATACCCTCTACTTCTGTCAGGCGAAATGCTATATTAACACTTACTGGAAGAGTTAGCTCATAGCTAAGAATTTGTTCTTTCATTCTTTAACTCCTACATAGAGATGATTATATTAGAAAGCATGCAAACAATCCTAACTCTTGATATAGGAAATACCAGTGTGGATGCTTGCACCTTTGACGGAAAGGAGCTTAAGTATTTAGGAAAGTTCGCTCATGAGGAGTTAGACAAACTGCTTTTGGCCTACGATAACATTTTGGCATGTTCCGTAAAACCTTCTCTGAATTACAAACTAAATGACGCCCACATCTTCACACCCGAAGAAGTGCCCATAAAAACAGCTTTTATAGGTAAGGAAAGGGTAGGTATGGACAGGCTTTTGAATCTTTACGGCGCTTTGGAGTTTTATTCAGAATCTTGCCTTTTGATAAGCTGTGGCACCGCCTTAGTGGTGGACGTGTTGGTTGATGGCGTGTTTGAAGGGGGATTTATAAACTTAGGACTGGGTGCAAGGCTAAGGTGTCTGAGCGAAAAAGCAGAGCTTATCCCACTTTTCAGTTTGGAGGAATTGGATGTGCCTTTGGGAAAGGACACAAAATCTGCCATACTCGGAGGGTTAAAGAAAGAAGTCTTTTATTACATTGAAGGGCTTTTGAGGGAGCTAAAAGCACGCTATACAAAAGATTTCACGATTGTAATAACAGGCGGTGATGGATGGTTTTTAAAAAGCTTTGGACTCTACGATCCACTGCTCGTACACAAGGCAATGCTGAGGCTCAGAAAACTCTTATGATCCGATAGTATGTATCTCTCTGGGCGGGAATAAAGCCAGCAGACCTTATGGCGTTTACCATATCTTCTACCTTCGGAATAGACACCTTATAGGATGTAGAGGAGATAACGTTTTCCTCTATCATCACACTTCCAAGGTCGTTTGCTCCAAAGTGAAGGGCTACCATACCTATTTGCATAGTTTGTGTAACATGTGAGCTTTGAATGTTTCTGAAGTTATCCAAATATATCCTAGAAAGAGCTAGGACTTTTAGGTAATAAGTGGATGGCGATTCTTCTATGTGGTCAAGCTGAGTGTTTCCCTTTTTAAAGGTCCAAGGAATAAAGGCAGTAAATCCGCCTGTTTCATCCTGAATCCTTCTTACTCTTTCCAGATGCTCCACTATATGCTTTAGCTCTTCCACATGTCCAAACATCATAGTTGCGGTGGAAGTCATACCAAGCCTGTGGGCAGTTCTGTGCACCTCTTCCCACTCTTCCACAGAGCACTTACCCGGACTTAAAAATCTTCTTACCTTTGGAGATAGAATCTCCGCACCACCACCAGGCAGGGAGTCGAGCCCAGCATTCTTTAATTCCCTCAAAACCTCCTCAATGGTCATTTTTTCAATTCTTGCAAGGTAGACTATTTCGGGTGCAGAAAAGGAGTGTATTTGAACCTGTGGAAAGGTTTTCTTTATGGTTCTTAGTAGCTCCGTGTAGAACTCAAGGGGCAGGTCTGGATTTAGCCCACCTTGCATAAGCAGAGTAGTTCCGCCCCAATCCACAAGCTCTTTAACCTTTTCTAAAATCTGGTCTGTGTCCAGAACGTAAGCATCGGAAGATTTTACACTCCTTTTAAAAGCGCAGAATCTACATCCTGCAACGCACACGTTAGTATAATTTACGTTTCTATCTATGACAAAAGTTACCACATCCTCTGGGTGGTGAAGTCTTCTTACTTGGTCCGCTAAGAAGCCCAGCGTAGATAAATCTAAACTCTCCAAAAGCTCTAAGGCTTCCTCTTGGCTTATTCTGTCTCCTTCCAGTATATGCTCAAACCTTGAAAGTTTTCTCATAAGATTTTGAATTTATTCCTGTGAGCCTAAAAGGTCCATAAATATCTTTGATGGAGTAGCTCCCCTTTGTCCAAAGTATTTGCCTCTGTAAGGTTTTTCTGCGGGTCTATCCAGCTTAGCTAAAACTATCTGACATACTCTCATACCCCTGTAAAGCTTTATAGGACAGCTGTTGGCATTGTAAAACTCCAAGGTTATCTGGCCTTCAAAACCTGCATCTACCCATCCTGCGTTCTCTATGAAAAGTCCCAGCCTTCCCAAAGAAGACCTACCTTCCACAAAAGCGGTTATATCTCCTGGAAGTTTTATATACTCTAAGGTGGTGGCAAGGAGAAAGGATTTTGGTTTTATGATTAAACCTTCCTCTGGAACCTTAACTCTCTGAACTGGAATTTTCTCCTGTTTGACGTCTATAAGGTCCGCAACGTAAAATAAAACATCCTCCCCAAGTCTTAGGTCTACGGATGAGCTCTGTATGTTTTTTTCCTCAAAGGGCTCTATTCTTAGCTCACCCTTCTTTATGAGCTCTTTTATACTAATGTCCGAAAGGATCATGTTTTTATCTTCCCAATGGGGGTGGAGGGACTCGAACCCTCACGGGGGATTACCCCTGGGGATTTTAAGTCCCCTGCGTCTGCCAGTTCCGCCACACCCCCAACGTATTATTTATTTTAAGGTATAATCAATGTATGCGAATAGCTTTTTTAAAAGTTGGAGAATACGAAGGCTTGGCAAGACACATTAAAGCTATTATCAGACGCTTTAGGGAGAAAGGTACAGAGGTGTTGGAGCTAAACATAGCAGAGGGGGATTTAAACGAGAAAGTCAAAGAGCTTTTGGATTTTTCACCTTTCTTTTGTATAGACCTAAATGGCAGTGGAATAATTACTGTGGTTCAAGAAGACAATAAAAAAGTTCTTTCCGATGCGGCTGGCTTTGTGCATGTGTCCATTTTCAACGACGAACCCTTATTTAACTTCATGCCTCTTATGGACCTCAGACCTGCCACTAACTTTTTGCCCATAGTTTGCGACCTCAAATACGCAGACAGCTTGGCTTTCCTTGGAATAAAGCAACCACCTTCCTATATTACGCCCTTCTTGGACCTTCAGCAGATGAAGGAGCCAAGCACAGAAAGGAACATAAACCTAGCCTTTTTTGGACCAGTCATAGACCCAAACATTATTGCAAACCATGTAGCTCAGAGTGTTAAACAGGAGTTTTTGGGTGTATTCTTTGAAGTGGGGGACTTTATGTTTAGAAATCCGGAAGTCCATATCTTGCAGGCTCACGACTATATACTTTCAATGTTTAACCCAAACATTCAGGAAGAATACCTAAAATGGAGGGAAGAAAAACCACAGGAGTTCCTGACCTTCTTAAATCAAATATCCCTGTATGCCACTGCAAAGAAAAGGTGGTTTTTGCTTAGTTTTCTTGAAGGCATGGAACTGAAAATCTTTGGGGAAGTTCAGGGAGAGCTTTTTGAAGGGCATCAGTCCATAGTTCCCCAAAACTGGGACGAGCTTTTAGAGCTTCTTGGACAAAGCCTCATAGTAATTACCTCCTATCCTCACAGCGTACCAACGGGTGTGGGTTTTGTTCCTTTGGAAGTGGCCAGCATGGGATGTGCTATGTTTGTAGATTACAGGGCTACTCTTGCAGGTTTCTTTACTCCAGAGGAGGAGGTAATAACCTACCTTCCTTTAGATCGGGCTGAGATAGAAGAAAAGGTGCTCTACTATCTGGACTATCCAGAAAAGGCATTAGAAATTGGTGAAAGGGCAAGAAAGAAAGTCTTTGAAAAATACACTCACGAAGACAGGGCAGACTTTCTGCATGATCTTTTTACCAACATCCTTGCAAGTTCTCAACAAAGCTAACAATGTTTATAGGCTTTGGCACGCTGGTTAACGCAGTGCTTATTTTGGTAGGCTCTATCCTTGGGGCACACACCAAGAGATTCATACCAGAAACGTTAAAAAACGGTATAACCCACGCCATAGGAGTTTTTACGATCCTTTTGGGGGTAAAGCTTTTGATAGAAAACAAACCGGAGATGTTGAAGATATTCTTCTTGCTAATCCTCGGTGGTGGCATTGGGTATATGCTATGTTTAGAAGAAAGGATAGAAAATCTCTCGGGGGAAAAAAAGTCTGGATTTTTGACCGCATCTTTGCTTTTTACGATAGGTCCCATGACGTTTATGGGATGCTTCCTTGAAGCTACAAAAGGGGACAGCAGTCTTTTACTTTCAAAGGCTTTTATGGACGGAGTCTCCTCAACCATCCTAAGCAGTATCTTTGGAAAGGGGGTGCTACTTTCCGCTTTTTATGTCCTCATCTTTCAAGGAGCTTTAACCTTTGGGTTTTACTTATTGGGAGACACTGTAAAAGCCCAATCCACTTCAAACGCCCTCTTTTTAGGTGGCGGCTTTCTTATAGTACTGGGCATGAAAATCTTGGGTCTTTTAGAGCATGTGAAGCTTATAAACTTTCTACCTTCTTTGTTGCTTTCACTGGTTGTTTGAATATATTATTTACCGCTATGGAATTAGAAGTGCTTATAAGAAATCAAAAAAGTAGGAAGTTAAAAGAAATAGGGCAAAAGGTTTTGGATGGTACCAGGCTTAGTGCAGAGGATGCTATAGAGCTTTTCTATTCCAATCATTTAGCATACATAGGAGCCCTTGCGGAGTGGGTAAACAGGAAAAAGAACGGCATGTTTGCTTACTTTATAGTCAATCGTCAGATAAATCCTACCAACGTATGCGTATATCAGTGCGATTTTTGCGCCTTTGGGGTGACAAAGTCTGACCATAGGGCATATGAGATGAGCATGGAAGAAATACTTAAAAAAGTGGAGCAGACTTACCTACAAGGTGGAAGGGAAGTACATATAGTGGGTGGTGTGCCGCCCCACTGGAAAATGGAAGATTATATTTTTGTTGTCAAGAAGATAAAGGAGAGCTTCCCAGATATTGTGGTAAAGGCTTGGACTGCGGTAGAGATACATCATATGGCAAAAGTGTCAAAGAAAAGCTACGAAGATATTCTCCTTGAGCTAAAAGAAGCTGGGCTTTCTGCCATTCCTGGCGGAGGTGCGGAGATCTTCTCCGAAAGGGTAAGAAAGATAATAGCTCCATACAAAGCCAATGCGGAGGAATACTTGGAAATTCACAGGACAGCCCATAAGCTTGGCATACCATCCAACGCCACCATGCTCTATGGTCACGTAGAAACCTACGAGGAGAGGGTGGAGCACATGCTAAAGCTTAGGGAGCTTCAGGACGAAACGGGGGGCTTTCAGGTCTTCATTCCATTGGCTTACTGGCCCGAAGGCACAAGGCTTGGAGGAAAGCGCACCTCATCAGTGGATGACCTAAAAACCATAGCCATATCCAGGCTATTTTTGGACAACTTCCCTCACATAAAGGCCTATTGGATAACCTTGGGAGAAAGAGTAGCCCAGATAGCTCTAAACATGGGGGCAGATGATGTGGATGGAACCATAGAAGAAGAGAAAATAGTCCATGCTGCTGGTACCCAGAGCCCTTACAAACAGAGCAAGGAAAAGCTCATAAAACTGATCAAAGATGCAGGTAAAATACCTGTGGAAAGAGATACTTTCTATAATCCGGTAGCTACGTATTCTTAATGGACAAACTCAAGCTTTTTCTTCCTTTTTTTCTCTTCATCGTTTTTTTCATCGGTATAAACATAGCCTTTTTGGACAACCTGCGCAAAATCTGGACGGTGGGTTTTCCTTTAATACTTCTGATAATAAACTTAGACCTGCTAATTCTCATATTGGTTTTTTTCTTGTTTTTCAGAAAGTTTATAAAAACGCACCTTCAAACTCAGAAAGGAAAGCTAAGAAAAAGGCTATCCAGCATTCTTTTCCTATACATGTTTTTGCCCATACTTTTTTTGAACTTGGCATCCTCTGTGGTGCTTCTTCAATCCACAAAGACTTTTGTAAGCTCCCAGCTTAAGGATGTGGCAAATAGAACGGAAAACCTAAAACAGAGCATTGAAAATCAGGA
This sequence comes from uncultured Thermocrinis sp., assembly GCA_964655095.1. Lineage (GTDB taxonomy): Bacteria > Aquificota > Aquificia > Aquificales > Aquificaceae > Thermocrinis. The sequence goes on along the minus strand of CAZZKD010000162.1, from coordinate 6,009 downwards.
AAGGGAAAGGATAGAAATCTACAGGACTTTTCTTAGCTCCGTCTTAGAAAGGGGAGAAAATCCAGAGGATTATTCAAAAACTTTAAAACACATAAAAACCGTGTCCAAAACGGAAGAGTGCGCAGAGCAAGAGACCGCAGACCTTTTTGTTATTTGCGTGGGAGAATACAGGATAGAGCTTGTTAAAGATAGGGATTTGGAGAAAGGCTTAAATTCCTTATATGAGGTTTCAAGGGACCTTAGAAATCTTGTAAAGTCTAGGGATGTGATAGCGGGTATATACCTGTATTTTCTCGTGCTTCTGTCTTTTGTTGCTTTGCTTGCATCCTTCTGGTTTGGCAACCTCGTAGCAAGATACATAAGCATACCTCTGGAGGAGCTGTATTCAAAGACAAAGGAGATAGCAAAGGGTAGGTTTGACATAAACTTAAAGGTTCCAAACACAGGGGATGAGATATCCCAATTAGCCCAGTCCTTTTCTTCTATGAAGGACGAGCTAAAAGCTTTTTATGAGCGATTGGAGAAGGAGAAGGAATTTCTGAAAACCTTGGTAGAGAGCTTGCCAGTAGGTATAAGGTTTGTAAGCAAAGAGGGAGAAGTTTTGGAAAATAAAGCCTACCGTCAGATGGAAAAAGAAGGTCCTGAGATAAACCACACTCAGCTTGAAACTCCCTACGGCAGTATGCACATATACGAAGACTTAAGGCCTGTAATCATGGCAGAAAGGTTTAAAACATGGCAGGACGCAGTAAAAAGGCTGGCTCATGAAATAAAAAATCCACTAACACCTATAGGACTTAACTTAGAAAGGCTGATGCTTTTGGCTCAAAAAGGAAAATTAACTCAGGATGAGGTTATAAAAGTTTGCCAAATGCTACTTGAGGAAATAGAAAGGATAAAGTCTGCGGTAAATTACTTTAGGGACCTTTCTTACTACAAAGAGATAAAGGTAGAAACCTTTGATCTGGCAGAGCTGATAAGGGACATGGGAAGACTGTATCCAAACTTGGAAATTCAAGTAATCGGAAGTCGTCTCGTTAAAGCAGACAGAAGCATGATAAAGGAGTGCTTTTTTAATCTTTTTAACAACAGCCTGGAGTGGGGAGCAAAGAAAGTAAGGGTGTTTATAACGGAAAAGGGATTTGCTTACAAGGATGACGGAAGGGGATTGGAAGAGGGAGAAGAGGAGAGTATATTCTTACCTTTCCATTCCTCCAACCCACAAGGTATGGGTTTAGGTCTCGCGGTGGTCAGACATATTTTTCAAATGCACGGTTGGGAAATAAAGGTTATCCCAGAAAAAAAAGGCTTTCATGCAGAGGTTTCATTCAATCAGGGAGGGTAATATTTGAAGAATTCTTATAAAGTGGTTTTCCCATACAGTGTCTAACACATCAGAAACTGCTTTTTCTTGCTCTTCTGGACTAAGCGCCTTAAAACTTTCCGACTTTACTCCCTTTTCGTGAAGCAAAAGGGGAACAAAGATCTTGCCCAACGAGTAAAACAGAAAGCAAAGCTCTTTCTCAGAAAGCTGGGACAGACCTCCAAAGGTTTTGTATGTTTTAAAAAAGGCCCAGTTTGTCCAAAAGAGCACATCTTGATCTTCCAGCCTCTTTTCGTATCCCCCTACGTGCATGCACCCCAAAGCTTTTAAAGACCGTTCATCTATTTCTGGATAAAGTTTGTTTATCTCACTTTCCCTTAAATAGCGAACCTTAGATTCTATATTTTCGTATTCCCTTAAAAAGCGTTCTTTCCACTCACCATACCTGAAAAACTCCTGAAAAGGAGTTTTCAACCAGGCTCCTCCGAGTGTTCGTATTCAGGACAATGCAGAGTCATTAAATCCACTTCAGGTATATGCTCCTCTACCACGTTGTGATATCCACACACGAAGCACTCAACCACTACAGCATAACCAGAGTGAAGGTGCCCTATATCCCATCCACATAGAGGACACTCTCCTTCACCAGCTTTTAGAACATCTAACAACCTATTGCCATTTTTTATCGCATTTTGAGCATTTTTTATCCTATGTATTGCCCTCTTTAGCTCATCACTATTCCACTCCGCACCACAGTCCAAACACCTAAACTCCGCATAACTTCCTTCACTCAGAAGTTTTATAACTCTACTTGAACCGCACCTGTCGTCTATACAAAAGCTTCCCACCATTTTATTCCCGAGTTTATCCAAAATAGCTTTGAAGTCTTCCCTGCCTAAGGTCATGGGCTTGTCTTGAACCTTATAGCCACAGCATTGACACTCCGCTTCTACCCTCGGATAGGGCTCGTCATATTCGCAGACCTTCAGGGCTATTCTCTTACAGTGCGGACAAAGCTCTAAATGAGTCAAGCATATCATAGTTTAAAAATTATATCTCCATCGGTTTGGTGGGGGAAGGGTGGAAGCTGTTTTGTAAGACTGCACCAGATTTCGTTCATTAAAAGCCAACCCTTTTTTGAAAGTCTCCATTTTTCCCCCTCCTCTATGAAGAACTCTCTCAAACTTTCTGGAATGAGCTTCAACATTTGCTTTGAAACTCCATACTTTGTCCTCAGAGCGACAAAAAGGTAGTCTTTTATGAGATCCTCTCCTTTCAGGACTTCTTTCCTTTCCACAGGTCTTATACTTTTTAGGACTGCGTTTTTGTAAGCTTGCATGCTTCGGTAGTTTCCAAACCTTATTTTATTTACAAAGCTCCAAGCAGAAACTCCAAGTCCCAAAAATTCTCTGTGGGTCCAATAAAGTAGGTTGTGCTTGCATTCATAACCTTCCTTTGCAAAGTTGCTTATCTCGTAATGGTCAAAGCCCATAGAACTAAGCTCCTCCGAAAGGTAAAGAAACATCTCCTCCACTTTCTCATCGCATGGAAGTTCTAAGTTTCCCTTTTTCCAAAGCTCACCAAAGAGAGTATCCTCGTATGGAGTTAGAAGGTAGGCAGAAAGATGGGTTATAGGCAGGTCTTTAACTATGTTTATATCTTCTTTTAGGTCTCTTAGGCTTTGATTGGGAAGACCATAAATTATGTCTATGTTTATGTTTTTAAAGCCTGAACTGTGGGCTTGTTCAATAGCCTGAAGGCTCCTTTTTGGCGAGTGCTTCCTTCCCAAAAACTTCAGGTTTTTCTCCAAAAAGCTTTGAACTCCAAAGCTTAGGCGATTTACTCCTAAACTTAAAAGCTCCTGAAAGTCTTTCTCTTCGTAATCCTCCGGGTTGCACTCTATGGTTATCTCTTGGACATCTTTTAAGTCCAAAGATTTAAAAAACTTCTTCCAAAGTTCTGTGGACACCAAAGAAGGTGTGCCACCACCAAAGTAAATGGTCTTTACGTTAAAATCCAGCTCCTGGTAAAGCTTTAGCTCCAGCTTTAGAAGCTCTAAGTATTCTTCCGATGGGTCGCTTACAAAAGAGACAAAATCACAGTATGGACATTTGCTACTACAAAAAGGTATGTGAAAGTAAAGTCCTTCAACCATTGGAAAAGTTTATAGGTTTGCTCCTGATTTCCCTTATTATTGATAAACTTATTCCAAACAACAAACTAAAAGTTAAAACGGCGCTTCCCCCGTAGCTAACAAAGGGCAAGGGTATTCCTACAACCGGCATCAGTCCCATGGTCATAGCAAAATTTACAAAAACCTGGAAAGCAAGCAAAGAGCAGAAGGTCCCCAAAAACAGAACTTCCTCTTTTATGTCTGCCCTTTGAGTATAGCTAAGGGCTCTCCAAATTATAAGGAAAAAGGCGCTTATGAGCAAAAAGCCAACCAGAAAGCCCATCTCTTCCGCTATAACGGAAAATATAAAGTCAGTGTGTTTTTCTGGAAGAAAAAGCAGATGGGCTTGAGTTCCCTCCATAAAGCCTTTTCCAAAAAAGCCACCCGAACCGACGGCTATAATAGACTGGATTAGCTGATAGCCACTACCCGCATAGTCTCGGTATGGATCAAAAACCGCAAGAATTCTGTCTTTTTGATAGTCCTTCAGAATGGTCCAAAGAAGAGGAGAGGAGATGATTAATACAACGAAGGCTAAAATGTAGTATCTTATTTTTAGACCCCAGAAGAGAAAAACGGAGGCATAGATAATAAGGTAAGTTATGGTTGTCCCTAAATCCGGTTGTTTTAAAACAATGACCGATGGAATGGCAAAGGCTAAGGAAAGCATCAGAAATTCCTTACTCCAAAGTTTTTCTATCCTGCTCAAGGCATAAACACTTAGAAAAAGAAGGGAAAGCTTCATAAACTCAGAGGGCTGTATGTTTATGGGACCAAGGTCTATCCACCTTTTGGCACCGTAAATCGTTTTTCCAACGAAAGGAACGAGAGTAAGAAGTAAAAGGTTAATCCCATAAACTACAGGTGCGTATTCTAACAAAACTCTAAAGCTTAATGCTGAGAAGAATAGGATCAAAACCCATCCAAAGAGTATGTATAGGGCTTGCTTGAAAAATAGCAAAGAGGTGTCCTTTGAGTAGGTAGCACTATAAACTCCCAAAAGCCCAATACAAGATATAAAAAGAAGAGAAAGTATAATCACCAAGTCAAGGGATTTAAATAGGTTAATTATATAGGACTTTACCACAGGTTGGACACCTCACACTTTCACCCTTTGATAGCTTGGAGTAAAGCAAGGTTGGAAGCTTGGTCCCACAGTTACCGCATACCCCCTTATCTGCTTTTACGAGAGGAGGAAAACCCACTTCTCTTTTAAGCTTCTCATACTCTTGAGCCATCCACTCTCCAAGATTTTGTTTTAAAGACTCAAGGTTATGCCTTTGTGTTAGAAGATCATGCTCTACCTCCTGCCTTTCTCTAAGGAGCTCCTCTTTTTCTTCTTCCAACCTCTTGAGCTTTTGCCTTTTCGTGCTGTCCTGCAAGGCACTTTCCAACCTATGCCTCAAACTCTTTAACTCCCTGAGTTTTTGTTCTCCTTTGATTATACAATCTTCGTTCTTGGCTCTTTCCCTCAAAAGCGCCTTGTATTCTTCAGCCTTTTTAACCACTTTAGCTCTCTCTTCCCATTTTCTTAGATTCTCTCTGCACGACCTTACTTTTAGCTCTTCTTCTCTCATCTGGTCTATCAGCTCGTTTATTTCCGCTATGATGGTTGCCTGTTCCTCCAGTATTTGATCTATGTTAGCCTGTATTTCCCTTAGCCTTTGGCTAATCCTTTCTATAAACTTCTCCCTTTTTATTATCTCCTCTTCCTGCTCCTGAAGAAGTAGCATCTTTGAAAATAAATCATCCTTCATGCTCCTATTTCCGACAAGACTGCGCTACAGCGCCTGCAAACTTCTCCATCCAATTCCTCTTCTGTGTAATATAGCCAGCACCTGGGACACTTTCTGCCCTCTACTTGCCCTGCACCAACCCAAAGACCCGCAAAGTTTTCGGAGACTACTTTATGCCTTCCACCCTCTTCAAAGGAAATCTTGCTAACAGTAAAGAGATACTTCAGGTCTTGCTCGTATTCCCTTAGGGCATTTAGAACCTCTTCATTACCCCACAAAAACACGTGAGCTTCATAAGTATGATTTACTTCTTTTTCCTTTCTGCAGAGCTCTACTGCGGACATTACATCGTCCCTGAGCTTTAGGATGAGCTGGTAGTCCTTTAAAAGCTTTTGGTCCTTTAGCTCCTTTTTGGGAGTGGACAGAAGGGCTAAAAAGACGCTCTCTGGAAGAGATTGATCTATCTTTCTTAGGTGTTGCCATACTTCCTCTGCGGTAAAGCTAAGGAAAGGAGAGATGATAAGAGTTATAGCTTTGGCAAGTTCAAAGAGAGCTGTTTGGGCAGACCTTCTTTCCCAAGAGTTTGGAGCGTAGATGTATAGCCTGTCCTTTAGCACGTCCAGATAAAAAGAGGAGAGCTCCACAGCGCAGAAGTTCTTTATCAGATGGAAAACCCTGTGGAAGGCGTAATTTTCGTAATGCTCTAAGCTCTGCTCTATCACATCCTGAAGGTAGGAGAGTATCCACCTGTCAAGGTGGTGAAGGTCTTGGTAAAG
>CAZZKD010000161.1:0-1987 GCA_964655095.1 uncultured Thermocrinis sp. | reverse complement strand
CTTCACCATAAATTGGTAAGTGAGGCTTGAACCCCAGCGTATCTATTAATTTCTGTTTGAAAACTTCCTTTTTTTCCTTTTCCCCATGTATTAAGAAAACTTTTTTGGGTTTTTGCGTAAAAGAAAGCCATTCCAAAAGACCCTTTTGATCCGTATGGGAAGAAAAGCCGTTTATGGTGTATATCCTTGCTTTAACTTCAATCTCTTCTCCAAATATCTTTACTGGACTTTCTCCTTCTATTATTCTTCTTCCAAGGGTGCCTTTTGGTTGGTATCCTACAAATACTAAACTACACTCCGGGCGCCAAAGGTTGTGTTTTAAGTGGTGCAGTATCCTACCACCGGTCAGCATACCAGAACCTGCTATTATGATAGCACCTGAGGTTATAGAGTTTATACTTTTAGATTCTTCCACTTCCTTGGTAAAGTAGAGGTTAGGAAATTTAAAAGGATCTCTTTCGAGGAAGATCTGGTAAGTCTCTTCATCGAAAAATTCTGGATGGCTTTTAAATAAAGCGGTTAGATTGGTAGCCAACGGGCTGTCCAAAAACACACGACATTCTGGAAGCTTACCGTTTTCGTAGAAATCCCTTAGCACGAATAGGATTTCCTGAGCTCTCTCTAAAGCGTAGGAAGGTATTAGAACATTTCCACCTCTACTTAAGGCATAGGTTACAGCTTCAAGCAATTCTTCTTTTGATTCCTCAAAGCCTTTGTGATTCCTATCCCCATAAGTGGTTTCTACAAATACATAATCTGCCTTTGAAGGTTTTTGTGGATCTCTAATTATGGGCTTGCCTTTGTTGCCAAGATCGCCAGAAAATACAATCCTCTTGTTTTTCTTGTTTTCATAAACTTCGATCTCAACGAAAGCGGACCCAAGTATATGTCCAGCATCTTTGAAAGTAACTTTCACATTATTGGAGATGCTAAAACTTCTACCATAAGTAAGTCCTATATTGAAAAAATCTATAGAATCCAGAACCTCGTAATCCTGATAGAGAGGTGGGCTAGGAACTTTTCCTGTACGAAGCAGTTTTTTTAACTGAACTTTGTAATTTTCATACATTACCTTAGCAGCATCTAAAAGCATCAATATTGCTATTCTCTTTGTTGCTTCAGTAGAAATTATCCTTCCCCTAAAACCTTCCTTTACTAAAAGTGGAATCCTTCCACAATGGTCTATATGGGCATGAGTGAGGATTAAGTAATCTATGCCCTTTGGCTCAAAGGGAAAAGGTTCGTAATTCTTCTGTTCTTCTGTGCCCTGAAATAAACCACAATCAATAAGGATTTTCTTATTGTCAACCTCTAACAAGAAACAGCTGCCAGTAACACCTTCGACCCCGCCATAAAAACCTACTCTCATTTGTAAAGACCCTTACTAAGTATATAACTTTCTACACACTCAGGCACGAGCCAGGTTATACTTTTTCCCTCTTTAACCCTACGCCTTATTTCCGTAGAAGAAATGTCAATTCTTCTTATACTAAGGATGATGTAATCTGTATCCTCTATTAGCTCTGGGAACTTCTCCTTTAGGTAAGCCTTTACCTCTTTCCCCTTTGACCCTCTGTCTACGATTATAAACCTTGCTAAACTTACCAAAGTGGCTGGATTTTTCCAGAGGTGTAGGTTTAGGACACTGTCCACCCCTACCAAAAAAGTAGGTTTATCCTTAAGCTCTTGAAAAAGCTCTTTTGCTGTATCCACTGTGTAGGATATACCTTTTCTGTTTATTTCTACCGAGCTTACAGAAAAACCCTTAACATTCTCTATGGCAAGCTTTAGCATATGAAGTCTTTCCTCTGGACTTGCTCTGTGAGGTTCTTTAAGTGGTGCTTGGTAAGCAGGGACAAAGACCACCTCTTGCACTTTTAGCTCCTCCAAAACGTCCCTTGCCACTAAAAGATGTCCCAGATGAACTGGGTCAAAGCTTCCGCCAAAGAAGACTTTCATCTTTCCGTCCCATTTTTCCTTAATCAAT
>CAZZKD010000160.1:0-5921 GCA_964655095.1 uncultured Thermocrinis sp. | reverse complement strand
CTTTTGGAAAGATAAGGCTTAAAGGTTGGTGTGGTAAAGGGAAAGATAACCAAACAAAAGAAAACCTATCCGGAAAATTTAGAACCGGCTAAACTTTTAAAATCTTTGCTTTGAAAATCTTCTAAAAAACCACCAGATTGTCCCTGTGAATAGCCTCTTCTTTGTTTGTTTTTAAAATTCTCTTGACCTCCTCCCCTTTCTTCCCTAAAACCTTTTTTAACTCTTCGGAGGAAAAGTTTGTTTTTCCCTTTCCTGCAAGCAAGCCATCCTGCGTGTAAAGAACTACCACCTGTCCCCTGTTAAAACTCCCCTCTACCCTTTTTATGCCTGCGGGAAGAAGGCTTTTCCCATCCTTCAATGCTCTGTATGCCCCCTCGTCTATGTATACCACCCCCTTTGGCTCTTCCATCATAGCAAACAACCTTTTGCTCTGCTTTAGTGGTTTTGAAGGTTTAAAGAAAGTTCCCGTAGTTTTTCCTTCTTTTATATTTTCCAATGAATCCTCCTTTCCAGTTATGACCACAGGAATACCTAAGCTAACTGCCATCTTGGTAGCGGTAAGTTTGCTCAGCATCCCACCCGTGCCGTAGGTAGAATTAATACTTTTTATCCATCTAAAGGCAAAATCTACATCCTCCACAAAGGGCACTACCTTATCCTCGTCGTCCCTCAACCCTCCAGCTGTGGATAGGATCACCAGCATATCCGCCTGTAGCATAAAGGCGGTATGCACTGCCAAAAAGTCGTTGTCCCCAAAAAGTAGCTCTTCTACCGCCACAGTGTCGTTTTCATTTATTATAGGTACTGCACCCATTTCAAGGAGCTTCTCCAAAGCGTTTTTTGCGTTGTCAAACTTAGTTTTTTCTCTGAACACATCAGAGGTCAAAAGCACCTGAGCGGACACTAGCTTGTAGTTTGAAAAGACCATGTCGTAAAGATGCATAAGATAAGCTTGTCCTATACCTGCAATTGCCTGTTTTTCTACTAAGCTTTTTGGTCTTTCTTGTAGGTTTAGCTTTTTGAGACCACAAAGGACCGCACCGGAAGATACCAACACCACTTGATCTCCCACAGTCTTTAAAGCCTTTATTTCTCTGCCTAACTTAGCTATAAGGTTTAGGTCTATGTCCCCCTCCTGCGTCTGTATTAGGTTAGAGCCTACTTTAACCACCAGCCTCATCTTTTATACTCTTTGTCATCCTTATCCAGTAGTTGAACCTATCTTTTTCTACAAAACCCTGTTTTTTATAAAATTCTATAGCCCATGCATTCTCATCTCCTACCCAAAGCTCTACACTATCTAAGCCCCTTTCCTTGAAGTATTGGATAGCTCTGTCTAAAAGCTTTTTTCCTATACCCAAACCTCTGTATTCTGGCAAAACCACCAACTCGTGTATGGCACCCACCACCTTACCTTCCCTCTTACTAAACCAATTTCCATCGCTTGCTATGAATCCTACCTTTTTACTATCCAGGATAGCCACAAATATGCCTGCGATATCCCTTCTGAAAAGCCAGTTAAGATAGGCTAAAACATCTTCTGGATGCGTGTAAGCATATTCTTCTAAGCCCTTGTAGCCTTCCAAGTATATGCGAGCTAATTCTTCTATGCTTTCACTGTTTGCCTTCTCTATGCTTACCATAATTTAGAAAACTCTTTTCACCTTAGTGTCAGCTGGAAGATGTATTTTAAACAGACTGCTTGAGGCAGTGAAGTTTGTATTAACCTCTAAAAGCTCTATCTCTGTAGTTGTTCCGTCTTTTTCTTCAACTCTTATAACCTTAGGCATTCCATCTTGATCCATCCTTACCAAAACCCTATGGAAAAAATCATCTTTGGTTTTCGGCTTTAATACCAAAAAACGCTTTCCTTCCCTTTCTATTTCTCCCACCAGGTCAAATACCTCACTTAGTGGTCTGGAGACTAAAAGAAGTGACTCAATTACAGCCGATTGGTTTCTGTCTATGCTGTCTATTATGGCGCTTTTTTCCGAAGGGGAGTATAGGACTATTTCTCTGCCATCGGATACTATGATAGTCTTTTCTGGTTGTTCATACTCAATTCTAAACCTTCCTCCTTTTTGAGCGTAAAAAAATCCCTTAGAAACATCCTGTTTTGAATACCAGGGATACTTAACCCTTTGGATAAAGGAAGCTTTTAAAACTCTTATCTCCTGCAGTTTCTTTTCTAACTTCTCAAAACTCTGAGCAAAGGCTAAAAGAGGAATGGTAAGCAAAAGCAAAAGCTTCATAGTTTAATATTTTAATGTGAAGATTCTCAAAGCTAAAGAAATGGTCCTTGCGGACAGGGAGACGATAGAGGGGCTGGGCATACCCTCTTTGGTGCTCATGGAAAACGCAGCCCTGAGCGTAGCAAGAGTTATAAGAGAAAGATACCCAAAAGGTTCTAAAGTTCTGGTTCTTGTAGGTAAGGGAAACAACGGGGGGGACGGCTTAGCTTGCGCCAGACACCTTCTCCTTTGGGGCTATAAAGTGGATGTTTTCCTTGTTTTTGGACAGGTAAAAGGGGATGCGGAGCTTCAGCTAAAAATTCTAAAAAGCTTAGGTTTAGAGCCTCTAAAAGAGCTTCAGCCCTTGGACCATTACCACCTTATAGTGGATGCTATTTTTGGAACGGGCTTTGAACCTCCCATAGAAGGACCAGCAAGACCTGTAATAGAAGCTTTAGAGAGAACAAAAACGCCCGTGCTTTCTGTAGATATACCTTCTGGGCTTTCTGCGGACAGCGGAAGAGTTTATACTCCAAGCGTTAAGGCGAGCATTACCCTTACCTTTCAGTTTCCAAAGGTTTGCCATCTTCTGCATCCTGCTTCAAAAAGGTGTGGGGAGCTATACGTGGCTCACATTGGTATTCCAGAGACCTTTGTGGAGCATGTAAAAAGGGAGGTGATTCTAAGGGTTGAGGCACCAAAAAGGGAGGTGGATCTTCACAAAGGTAAAGCTGGACACGTGCTTTTGGTAGGCTCAAGCGTAGGGAAAACTGGAGCGATTATAATGAGCGCAAGGGCAAGCACAAGGGCTGGAGCGGGTTTGGTTAGCGTAGGCGTTCCAGAAGGCTTGAACCACATATTTGAAACTTCTCTTGTGGAGGAGATGAGTATTCCCTTACCAGGAAAAGAGTTCCTATCCCCTAAGGCCTGCGACCTTATACTTTCAGAGCAGGACAGGTTCAGCGCGCTGGGAGTTGGTATGGGTATGGGAAGGTACGAAGGGGGACAGAAGCTCGTACTTGAGCTCCTAAAAAACTGGAAAAAGCCCCTTCTTTTGGATGCGGATGGTATAAACAACCTTGCGGACAGTGGAAAAGTTGAAGTTCTGAAGCAAAGGGAAGCTCCTACCGTGCTCACACCTCACGTGGGGGAGTTTGAAAGGCTATCCGGTATAAAAAAGGAGGACATAATCTACAACCTTATGGACACCGCTTTGGATTTTGCGGTAAATTACAACTGTTATGTGGTTCTAAAGTCTTCAAGAACCGCCATTGCTTGTCCAGAAGGAAAGGTTTTTCTTTCCACCAGAGGCACACCCGCTATGGCAAAGGGTGGAGTAGGAGACGTGCTCTCTGGTATTTTGGTAGCTCTCTTAGGAAGGGGCTTTGATGTTAGCTATGCTCTAAAGCTGGGCGTTTTCCTTCATGGTTTGGCTGGAGAGGTGGTAGAAAGCCACAAGCACAGAGAAAGCATCAGAGCCCTTGAATTAGTAGAATATTTACCCAAAGCTTATAGAAAGGTAGAAGATGAATCTTATAGTCTTCCTTTTGTTTATCTTCATTAGTTCCTGCGTTCAGATAGAGATAAGGGACAAAAGACCTACTGCTCCGAGATACACGCCTAAACCTCAGGAAGCTCCAAAGCCAAAAGAACTACCAAGGAATATACCTAGAGAAGATCAGGTTGTGGTTGCCATGCCAGTAAAAGGCACACCTGTAAAATCTGGAAGGGGATATTTCATAAATACCTCTTGCAATGAGTTCTTTAGGGCCTTAGAAAACGGGAAGGTTCTTTATGCAGGAGATGACCTAAAGGTCTATGGTCTTGTGGTTATGGTAGAGCAGGAAAACGGGTACATATCTGTATATACCAGAGCGGGTAGTCTTTTTGTAAAAAAAGGGGAAAGAGTTAAAAAGTCTCAGGTTTTGGGAAGTGTGGGGAAATATGGAAGAGAGTGTGGCATAGGTTTTGAGCTAAGGCTTCAGGATGGATCGCCCATAAGGTTTGAGTTCTCAAGATGAGAAGTTTTCTTTTAAAAACCTTATTGCCTCTTCTTTGGTTTTTACCAAGCCTTCCCACTGAGCTCTTTCTAAGGCTTTTTTAATTTCTCCCACCTTTGGCCCTGGGCTTATGTTAAGAAGTTTCATAATTTCATCTCCAGACAGCAAAGGTTTGGTGGGTATGCTTGTAAGGATCTTGTTTCTATACTCGGTCAGCTCATGGATTGTTTTTAAAAGCCAGCTTATCTGCTCTGGGTCGTCCCCACTTCCAAGGGCATCCGCAATTGCATGCAAGAAAAGCCACGGGGCTATATCTTGGCAGTCTTTCCAGAATTTAGCCTTTCCTTTATCTGTAAGCTCTCCCTTTCTTAGAGATTCTCTTAGGTAAAAGGGTCTTAGATGGTGTTCTACGATTGAGCATACAAACTTGGTAGCATCCTCTCCAAGCTTTAGTCTATTTCCTATATCCTTTGCTATTTGGGCACCAAGCTTGTCGTGGTTGTAAAAGGTCACCTTTCCTTCTCTGATCTCAAAAGTGTGGGGTTTGGCTATGTCATGAAGCAGGGCGGATATTTTCAGAAGCTCCAGGTCCGAAAACTCACCTAAAAATTCATTCTTACCTAAGCTTTCCAAGAGTTCTTTAGCCAAATACCTTTCTCTTTCTTCTACCACCTGGTCTATAAACTCCATAACCTTTAGCATATGTTCCTTGAGGGAATACTTGTGATGGTTTCCTTGATTTTCTATTTCTTTCCATCTTTCTGTCTCTGGTATTATCTGCTGGAGCACGTTGTATTCATAGAGCATTCTTATTACCTTTCCGCTGTTTTTGTTTCTAAAGACCTTCAAAAGCTCCAAGGCTACCCTTTCCATAGGCGCACGCTTTATTAGGTGGGCTTTCTTCTTTACAAACTCTAAGAAATCTCCAGAAAGCTCTAAATCCTTTTCCACGCTTAGCCTAAAGCCCCTAAGGATTCTAACTGGGTCTTCTTCTAAGTTCTTTAAAGATACGGGTCTTAGGATGCCTTTTTCTAAGTCCTCTACGCCGTGGGCTGGGTCGTAGATTATGGTTTGCTTTGCACCTATGCTGAGCACGTCATCTATGCTTACAGCCATAGCGTTAGCGGTAAAATCCCGAGAAAGCAGGTCTTCTATCAAAGCTCTTTCTACGTCCTTTCCCTTTATTTGAGCAAAGTCAAAGCGGTATTTATATGGTGGGATTCTTAGTATTACAGTAGCTATGGTAGGTCTTCTGAGAAGTCCCTTCTTTTCAAATTCAAAATAAGAACCTCCTACAAGTTCCGCAAAACGCCTGCCAACCTCAAGAGGATCACAAGTCAAAAGTATATCCACGTCTATTTTGTAACCTACTGGTTCTCCAAGGATACGATCTCTGACCCAGCCACCGACTAAAAAGCTATAACAATCTTTTGGCAAGACCTTTGCAATATCGTCAAAGTAAGATAGGTAAAAGTTTAGACCATGGGCGGTGTGTTTTGCTCCTTTCTGAAACAGAAGACTCTCCATAGAATATAGAAAATAATATTTTTAGCCCCCGAAAGGGGGCAATAGAGTTAATAAAAAGCTTGAGGTTGCTTTTTAAAATCCCTCATTGGGACGTCCCCCCAACCTCTAAGGGAACTCCCCCAACTTGGCTCGCTCTGAAGGCTTTTAAGCTTTTTACATACGT
>CAZZKD010000159.1:0-2866 GCA_964655095.1 uncultured Thermocrinis sp. | reverse complement strand
CCAAACCCCAATAAAGAACCTTTCAATTCCCTTAGTGCAGAACTACACCGCAAGAGAACACACTATGGCCCACGAGGTTAGAGAAAATCTATACCGTCAGCTGTTTTCACCCGTAAGGTGGTATCAGAGCGTGCAGTATATGGTAGATAAACTTGGAGTGGGTGTGTTTGTAGAAATAGGTCCAAAGAACGTACTTTCTAAACTGATACAACAAACAGTTAGTGGTGTTTCAGTTTTTAACGTAGAGAAGTTGGAAGACTTAGAAAAGCTCAAAAAAGTGCTGTGATAAAATAGGCATCATGCTTTGGAAGAGATCTGCTTATGAGCTTTTGTCTTTGATGAAAAGAAAAGAAGTAAAACCTGTGGAAGTGCTGGACGCTTTTTATAGCAGATATTTAGAAACAGAGGATAAAGTTAAAGCATACATAACCGCTTTTTACGAAGATGCAAGGGAACAGGCAAAGGCTTTGGAAAACAAAAATCCAGAAGACTATCCCCTTTATGGCATACCAATCGCCATAAAGGACAACATAAACGTAGAAGGATACCCCACCACATGTGCGTCAAGGATCCTTGAAAACTACATATCCCCTTACGATGCGACTGTTGTAGAAAAACTTAAGCTTGCGGGTGCTTTGATAGTTGGGAAGACCAACATGGATGAGTTTGCCATGGGCTCATCCACAGAATACTCTGCCTTTTTTCCCACAAAAAACCCATGGGATTTAGAAAGGGTGCCGGGAGGCTCCTCTGGTGGTTCTGCGGTGGCAGTTGCGGTCCAATCTGTACCACTTTCCCTCGGCTCAGACACGGGAGGTTCCATAAGACAGCCCGCGAGCTTTTGTGGTGTTATTGGGCTAAAGCCAACTTATGGAAGAGTTTCCCGTTATGGACTGGTTGCCTTTGCTTCCTCCCTTGATCAGATAGGACCCTTTGGGAGGTGGGCAAAGGATGTAGCGCTGATCATGGAGGTTATAAGCGGTTTTGACCCAAAAGATTCCACCAGTGTAAGGGTGGAGGTGCCAAAGTTCAGCCAGGAGATAGAAAATGTCCCAGAAAAGCTAAGGGTAGGCATTCCAAAAGAGTTTTTTGAATTTGAGATAGAAGAAGGAGTCAAAGAGTGCTTCGATGGGTTTTTAAAGTTTTTAGAATCTCAAGGGTTTGAATTGGAGGAAGTATCCCTTCCCCACAGCAAGTATGCCATACCCACATACTATATAATCGCACCTTCGGAGGCAAGCTCCAATTTGGCAAGGTATGACGGCGTGCGATTTGGATACAGGGCAAAAGCCAAAGACATAAACCAGATGTATGCAGAAACCAGAGATTACGGTTTTGGTCCAGAGGTAAAAAGGAGAATACTTTTGGGTACCTTTGCACTATCTACTGGATACTACGACGCCTATTACCTAAAAGCAATGAAAGTAAAAGCTCTCATAAAAAGGGACTTTGAAGAAGCTTTCAAAAAGGTTGATGTTATAGCTTGTCCCACCTCACCTACCACTGCCTTTAAGTTTGGAGAAAGAACTTCCGACCCAATAAAGATGTATTTGGCGGATATATTTACCGTTAGCGTAAATTTAGCGGGACTTCCGGCCATATCTGTTCCCATAGGAAAGACCAATGGACTGCCCGTAGGGGGACAGCTCATAGGAAAAGCCTTTGATGAAACCACACTTTTGAAACTTGCCTATCTTTGGGAACAAAATTACAAACACTACGAAGAAACACCTTTATGAAAATACTTTCCTTAGACACTTCCTTTTCTTTCCTAAACCTTTCGGTGTTAGAAAATGGAAAGCTAACCTTAATTTACTATGAGGATAGCAACAAAAAGTCTTTGGAACTTTTGCCCACTGTGCTTAGAAAACTGGGCTTGGAACCAAAAGACTTTGATGCCTTTTGTGTATCCATCGGAGTAGGTTATCTAACCTCCCTTAGAGTGGGAATAACCTTTATGAAAACCTTAGCATACATAAACCAAAAACCTATATACACATACGAAAACTTAGAACTTATGCTTAAATACACTTTAACTCCCCCACCAAAGTCTGCTTTCCTGAAGGTAAGCAGAAACCTATTTTACAGGGTGAGTGATGGAAGCTCTTTAAGCCCAGTAAAAGTTTGGAAGGGAGAACCTTTGGAAGGTAACGTAATAGCTCTAAGGTCCCATTCTGTGGATTTTGCCAACTACCAGCTTGATTTTTTCCCTTTTTCAGCCTACGGAGCCCTTCTGGCATACGAAAGGTTTCTGTCCGGTGACAAGGGAGAGGATGTTTTTAAGTTGGAACCGTATTATATTAATTCTTTGCCTTAACTGTGCTTAGGTAATTTCTTACCCAGCGTATAATACTCTTTATGAATGTTTATGACATACTAAAAGACATAAAAGAGGGACATAGCTATGAAATAATAACCACTTGGCACGGTATTCCGGTCAAAATTAGGTTAAAGGTTAAGTGGGTTTCTTTGCAGGACAGGTTCATAAGTTTTGATTTTTCTGAGTGTAAATTTAGGCGCGCTTTTGCTGAAGAGAAAGTGTATATAAAGTTAGGTGAAATTTACATTGAATGTGACATCTTTAGCAATATAAGAGATGAGCTGGTTCTTTCGGCTAACAGTATAAGCCCTCCACCCCCAGTTATAATGAGGGAGTTTGTAAGGGTCGAACCAGATGAAAACAAGCCAGTTTTTGTGTCTTTTTGCATAGGCAACGAATGCATGGGTCCTGCAAAGGCAGCAGATATTAGCGAAAAAGGTGTGGGTATTGTGCTTTCAAAACAAGAGGTAGAAAAGCTGTTTTCAGCTTTAGGCACAGACAGTAAGGAAGTTTATCATAATAACATCCCTTTAATTATAGAGATTC
>CAZZKD010000158.1:0-9394 GCA_964655095.1 uncultured Thermocrinis sp. | reverse complement strand
ACATCGTTGGGCAGACAGGGTTGGAATAAAGCTCGTAGACCCAAAAAGCTTTAGATACATCTTGGAAAGCTTAGCGGGTATTAGATGATAGCTATCATATTGCATACTTTAAAAATCTTCTTATCTTTTGACTAAAACTTGTTAAGGAGGTAAGTCATGAAGCAGATTGCTTACAACTTTTTTGCCACAGAGAAGGCAGTGCAAGAGGTGACACGTATAGCAAAGGAGAACAACATAGCAGAGCCTATTCTAAGAATAAGGGTTGTTCCAGGAGGTTGTTCTGGTTTCCAATATGCTATGGGCTTTGACGACACCATAGAAGAAGGAGACATTGTCTTTGAATTTCCTGGACTGAAAATAGCCATAGATCAGTTTTCCATGCCATATGTGAATAACGCAGAGCTTGACTATGTAATGGACTTTATGGGTGGTGGTTTCACAATAAGGAACCCGAACGTAACTGGATCTTGCGGTTGTGGAAACAGCTTCTCCTGTGGATAAACTTACTCCCCCCTCTTGGGGGCTTCTGTTATATAAACCTCTACCCTTTCAGGTTCTAATCTTTCTAAGGAAACAGCCAGCTTATAGGGATTGTTTATTTGGACTTTAAGGACGTGTCTTCCAGGTGATAAACCTCTTACATCTACAAAGGGCTGAATTCTTTCTGCTATCTCTGCCGACACCAGCCTTTCTATTAAAGCGATCTTTATCCTAACTTTCTTTCCGGAGAGCTTATATGTGTATCTTACCTCTGCGTTTCTTATTTCTAGATCCTTTTCAATGGATACCACCGACTTGGTTCCAAAATTGAGAGCAAACCAGAAAAGAAAACCAATAACCAAGGATAAGGCTTTGTAGTGAATATCCTCTAAAAAAAGCTTTTTTAACATGCTAATCGCCTTAAATGCTCGTAAAATTCAGGATAGGAAACTGCTACGCATTCTGGATCGTCTACGATAGTATCACCTTCTGCCACCAGACCGGCTATGCTAAAGCTCATGGCTATTCTATGGTCTCCGTAAGTCTTTATGACAGTCCCTTTGAGAGATTGACCTCCTTCTACAGAAAAGCCGTCTTCGTATTCCTCTACCTTTGCACCCATTCTCCTTAAATTTTGTACTATAGCCTTTATCCTATCACTTTCCTTTACCCTAAGCTCCTGTGCGCCTCTTACTATGGAAACTCCATTGGCAAAAGCCATGAGTATGGAAAGAATGGGAATTTCATCTATAAGACTTGGTACTTCTTCCTCTTTAACTTGAACAGGCTTTAGCGTGTCTGTATATCTAACGTATATATCCGCTAATTGCTCACCAGATATTTCCCTTACGTTTTCGTAGCTTATTTTTACCCCCATTTCCCTTAGCTTTCTAAAAAAGCCATCCCTGGTAGGATTTATAAGCACATCCTTTAGTAAAACTTCACTATCCTTTAAAAGCACCGCCGCGGAGGCAAAAAAAGCAGCAGAAGATGGATCCGCTGGACAAACTATGTGAATTGGCTTCAGAGTTTGCCCACCCTCTAACTTTATCACCCTTCCCTTTTCCGTGTCGTAAGAAACAAGCTCCACTCCCATAGCCTTTAACATCCTTTCCGTGTGGTCCCTTGACAGATAAGGCTCATAGACTTCTGTTAAACCTTCAGCTCTTAAGCCAGCAAGAAGAATGCAAGACTTTACCTGAGCAGAAGCTTTCTTGTTGAAGAAGGAAATACCTTTTAGAGTATTACCCCTTACCGCTATGGGCAGTTTATCCCCCTTCTCTCTGCCGTCTATTTTTGCGCCCATTTGCCTTAGTGGTTCTACCACGCGTAGCATAGGTCTTTTTCTTAGACTTTCATCTCCAGTTATGACCGAAAAGAAGGGCTGAGTGGATAGAACCCCCAACATGAGCCTTGCGGTGGTTCCCGAGTTTCTGGCATTTAGGATACTGCTTGGTTCCTTCAGCAAAGAATTTGAACCCTTGATCTTTAATGTTCTACCTTTCTTGGTAATTTTAACCCCTAAGGCTCTCATTGTGCTTAGCGTAGCCAGGGTATCTTTTGACTCAAGCCAATTTTCTACTGAGCTCTCTCCCTCTGCCAAGGAAGGCAGGATAACCGCCCTGTGGGAGATGGACTTATCCGATGGAACCCTTAGCTCTCCTTTCAAACAACGGATTTTAGGTATAACTTTCACGCTCTAAGATTATAAGAAATTTTAGCTTCTTTCCGCCTGCAACTTGTAGCCCCCTTCCATCCAACCCTCTGGATAATACCAATCTCTGAAAAAGGTATAGCCCAATCCTTTTAGCTTTCTTCCCAGCCTTGTTTCCTCGGGTGGAATTCCAGCCTTTAGCTCTTTAAGTGTCTGGAAATCGTTGTAATATTCCACAAAAACCCTTCTGTAGCACTGACTGATAAGAGAAAGCAAAGCATCCTCCGCAGGACTGGCAAAAAATTCCTCTTCTATATGGAATAGCTCTATCCACTCTTTGTAATGTGGTCTTCTTCCATAGAAAGCTTTGGCAAACAAAAGGCGCTTTCCGTTTAGGCCTATTTCATAGTTTTGCTCTTCCGCAAACCTTCCTCTATTTACCGAAACTAAACCCAACCTACCCTGAGGAAGTTCTATTCCTTTTTTGAGCTTCTGTTTAATATCCTCAAAACACCTCACTTAGCGCACCTTTCAAACTATACTTTGTTTGTTCTCCAGTATGAAGGTTCTTCACAGATATGCTTTCTTCTTTCATCTCATCCTCACCAACGATGACAGCATAATCTGCCTTAAGTTTATTTGCAAGCTCTAACTGCTTTTTTAAGCTACCCCTTTTGTAAGAGAGCTCTACCCTTTTGCCTTTCTCCCTCAAAAGCTCACACACTCTAAGGGCATAGCCTATGGTATCTCCTATAGGTATGACCATGTAGATCGGATCTTTTGGTGGTGGCTCTTTTACAAACATACTCAAACGCTCCACCCCCACTGCAAAACCTATAGCTGGAGTAGAGACTCCTCCCATCTCCTCCACAAGGTAGTCATACCTACCACCAGCTATTACCGTGATGTCAAGCTCTTCAGAGACTATTTCAAATACTGTTCTTGTATAGTAGTCCAGCCCCCTTACTAAATTTGGATTTTCAACGTAAGGAATGCCCAAAACTTCTAAGTAATCAAGAAGCTCTCGGTGATGGTTCTTACAATCTTCACACAGAAAGTCCAACATTTTTGGAGCTTCCTTTACTGCCTCTTTGCAGGTAGGGACTTTACAATCAAGCACTCTAAGAGGGTTCCTATCCTTTCTGTCTATACAGTCTTGGCAGAGAGCGCCAGATACGCCATTCAAATACTCTACAAGAGCTTTTCTATAATTTGGTCTGCAAACTTTACAGCCTATTGAGTTTATCTCCACGGAGCAGTTTATGTTCAAATCCTTGAGTATTTTGTAAGATATATTTATTATCTCCGCATCCGCTAAAGGATCTGAGCTTCCAAACACCTCTGCCCCAATCTGATGAAATTGTCTGTACCTTCCTGCCTGAGGCCTCTCATACCTAAACATGGGCCCTTCGTAGAAAAGCTTGGTGTATGGTTTTAATGCAAATAGCTTGTGCTGGATAAAAGCTCTAACCGCACCCGCTGTTCCTTCCGGTCTAAGCGCCAAAAGTCTTCCCTTCTTATCTGGGAATACGAACATTTCCTTCTGAACTATGTCTGTAGCTTCCCCTATACTTCTCTGAAATACTTCCGCATACTCAACTACAGGTAGGATGATCTCTTCAAAGTTGTGAAGCTGAAGGATTCTTCTTACGGTATGTCTTACAAGGCTAAACTTATCAAGCTCCTCTCCAAATAGGTCGTGAAAACCTCTAACACTTCTGAACTCTTCCATACAGTCTAAAATTATAAGTAAATCTCTTGTGATAGCTCACTTTCTTTACCTATACCGATCCTATTGAGGATAGCCCTGCCTCTCAGGGAATCCTTAGGTATAACCATCTCTTTGTTAGATCCCACCACCTTTATGTCCTTA
Organism: uncultured Thermocrinis sp.; assembly: GCA_964655095.1. Lineage (GTDB taxonomy): Bacteria > Aquificota > Aquificia > Aquificales > Aquificaceae > Thermocrinis. Next base: position 5,387 of record CAZZKD010000158.1, on the reverse strand, counting down.
TCTGAGATCTATGTATACTTAGGAATTTCTTTATTGTCAAAGAAAAATATTTCCTTGTCTTTAAGTTGCTCTTCATAGAGAACCATTGCATAACTCCTTACTTAGAATTTTAGCCCAACGTCTGGTTTATACTATGATCTTTGTCTGAAAGAGTTCAGATATAATTATTTAGCTTATCGGAGGAAAAATGCCAAGGCTGTTTAGAAGAATAAAGGAAATCAGAGGGTTTATAAAGGACATAAAGTGTGGAGGAAAAAATGTTTCTGTGGGGCTTGTGCCTACTATGGGCTACTTACATGAAGGACATCTGGAGCTCATAAGACTTTCAAAACTACAGAATGATCTCACGGTTGTAAGTATATACGTAAACCCACTTCAGTTTGGGGAAGGGGAGGACCTTGATCGGTATCCCAGAGATTTAGACAGAGATCTTGCACTTTGTGAGGAAGCAGGTGTGGATGTAGTATTTGCTCCAGATGATGAAGAAATGTATCCAGAGCATCCAAACGTAAAAATAGAAATTCCAGGGTTGACAGATAGATTGGAAGGTGTATACAGACCAGGGCACTTTAACGGTGTAGCTATAGTGGTGTTGAAACTCTTTAACATAGTTCAACCTAATAAAGCCTACTTTGGAGAAAAAGACTATCAACAGCTAAAAGTTGTGGAGAGATTGGTAAAAGACCTGGCTATTCCTGTGGAGACTATTCCCGTGCCTACAGTAAGAGAAGAGGACGGTCTTGCTTGCAGTTCCAGAAACGTCTACCTTAGTCCAGAAGAAAGACAAAGTGCATCGTCCATATACAGGTCTTTTTTGCTGGCTCAAAAACTCTTTCAAAGTGGAAACACGGATGCGGAAACCCTAAAACAGGCAATCAGAGAATTCCTTTTAAAACACCCCCATGTGAGAAAAATTGATTACGTGGAGATAACAGATGAGAACTTAAATCCTGTGAATGAGGTAAAGGAGGGGGACAGAATCTTGGTAGCTGCTTTTGTAGGCAACACAAGGCTGATAGACAATTGGAGGATAAGCCATGAGAAAGTATGAAGGTATGCTTACAGCCAAAGGTATAAAGGTTGGTATTGTAGCAAGCAGGTTTAACCATGCAATAGTAGAGAGGTTAGTAGAGGGAGCAATAGACTGTTTTTTAAGACACGAGGGAGAAGAAGAGGATTTAACCTTGATCAGGGTGCCAGGATCATGGGAGATTCCTATGGTGGTTAAGGAGCTATTGCTAAAGGAAAACATTGAAGGAGTTGTAGCCCTTGGAGTTTTGATAAGAGGTTCCACTCCCCATTTTGACTACATAGCTAATGAAGTATCAAAGGGTCTGGCGATGCTTAGTTTGGAGCATAGAAAACCTGTATCTTTCGGCGTTATTACTGCAGACACACTGGAGCAAGCCATAGAGAGGGCAGGGACAAAACACGGAAATAAAGGATGGGATGCTATGCTTTCTGTAATAGAGATGATAAACCTTTTTAAAGGTATTAGATGATTCTATACAAGACAAAAGCAAGAGAAGATGCTTTTTTAGTTATATACCAGTGGGATATTAAGGGTGGGAACATAGAAGAGATTACGGAAGAGTACATAGCTATGAACAACATAAAACACAACGAAAGAAGAAGATACCTAAGAAAGCTTTTAAGAACTTACTTTGAGCACGCTAAAGCTATTGATAAACAAATAGCTGACACTCTTGAAGGTTGGGACTTTGACAGATTGGGCTACATAGAGAGAAATATCCTTAGGTTGGCTTTCACCGAGTTGCTGTACGTAAAAGTAAAGTATCCTGTTCTTGCTATTTCCGATTACCTTAAAATAACCTCTAAATACGCAGGAAAAAAACCAGTTAAATTTATCAATGGAGTTATATCAAGACTAAATCTTCCAAACGCCCCCTCCAATCCTACAGAAAACGCTTAGACCTTCTCCTTGTTTATCTCTTCACCCTTTACTTCTTTCGCCTTTTTTTCCTCTTCCGTCTCACCAGAGAGTGCTCTCTTGAAATTTTTAATACCCTCACCTAAGCCCCTTCCCACCTCGGGCAATTTGGAAGCACCAAACAGAAGGAACACTATTAGCAATATTACTAACAACTCTGTTAAATTAGGCATGTGAAACATCTATATCACCTCCTTAAGAATGATTTTAACCATTCTACGGTTTTTTTCAAGCCTTCTTTTAAACTTGTCTTAGGTTCCCAATCCAAAAGCTCCTTAGCTTTTTTTATGTCAGGGCATCTTTTCTTTGGATCCTCTTCCCTTCCCTCCAGCATCTGTATAGGTAATTTAGAATCTGTTATTTTCAGCACAAGCTTTGCAAGGTCCAATATAGTTATCTCTTCTGGATTGCCCAAGTTTATAACCTGACCTTCTAAATGGTCCGTGATAGAAAGTTTAAATATGCCATCCACTAAATCTTCTATGTAACAAAAGCTCCTGGTTTGACTTCCGTCTCCATGAATGGGAATGGGCTCACCTTTCAAAGCCTTAGAGAGAAAGGTAGGAATTACCCTGCCATCATCCATTCTCATCCTCTCGCCGTAGGTATTAAATATCCTTGCTATCCTAACATCTACTTTGTGTTCTCTCCAATAGGCCATGCATAGAGCTTCCGAAAATCTCTTTGCTTCCGAATAGACACTTCTGACACCCACAGGATTTACAAACCCCCAGTAATCCTCCCTTTGGGGATGAAGCTGTGGATCTCCGTAAACTTCCGAGGAAGAGGCAAAAACATACCTGGCAGACTTTAGCTTGGCAAGTCCTAGAGTGTTTAGCGTCCCTAAGGAATCTACCTTCATGGTGTGTATTGGGTGGTTCATGTAATCCACCGGTGATGCAGGGCAGGCAAAGTGCAGTATTAGATCCAAAGGTCCATCTACATATAGGTAATTTACTACATTGTAATGGATAAACTTGAACTTGGGATTGCCGATAAGGTGAGCTATGTTGTCTGGATTTCCTGTTATAAAGTTGTCCATTCCGATGACTTCAAAACCTTCTTTAAGAAATCTATCGCACAGATGGGAACCAATAAAGCCAGCGCAACCTGTTATCAAAACTCGCACGATAGAATTATATTATTAATACAAGGAGGTGATTAAGGATGGCAATACCCACAAGGGAAGAAATTGAGGCGGTTTTGGATGAAATAAGGCCCGCTCTTAGGTTTGACGGTGGAGATGTAGAGTTGGTAGATGTTCAAGAGGATGGAGTTGTATTGGTGAGAATGATGGGGGCTTGTGCGGGTTGTGGTATGTCCGTGCTTACACTTAAGGCAGGTATAGAAAGGGCTTTAAAAAATAGATTTCCCGAAATAAAGGAAGTAAGGGACGTTAACTTAGACATACCCACAACCTTTGGCTTTTAGGTGTGTTGCTCTTAGACCTGCTGTTAGGAGTAGCCATAGGTATACTTTACGTTGAAGTGCTCTTCAGAGCTCTTAACTTAGGCACCTTTTGGGCGCTGATTACTTATCCTATTAGAGTGTCTGTTTTTGCTTTTTTGATGGCGGTTTTTTTGCTAAAAGGTGGGGTTATAAAAGCCCTATCTCTAATTACTGGCTTTTTCATTGGACTTTTGATACACACCATAATTAGGGGGTTTTTTAAAGTTGGATTTCCTAAACTTTCTTGAGCCTTTGTTTTTAAACTCAGTCTTTCAGTTCTTTGTCTATCTTGCACTACTCCAGATATTAGCCCAAGTGTTCTTAGAGAGAAGAGTAGCCTTTTGGGTAGCGTCCATATCCACTACCTACCTGTGGACGGCAACTTTTGAACCTATAACACCTTTAAAAGGTTGGACTGTAATCTTAACCATACTATTTGTTTATTTTGTAATAAAACACATTTTCCATATAAACCTTTTCTTACTCTTAAAAGGTAAGAAAAGATGTAGCATGTGCTACTCTGAAGTTCATAGAAAAGCCCTCATATGCCCATTCTGTCATCATAAATTTTCTAAGAAAGAAGAAAGTGTTTAAAGTTTCTTTACGTAAAGCGTTAGACCTTTAACTTCTTCTACCAATACTCTGTCGCCTTTTTTAATGTCTTCTTTACTTATTGAATTCCATATTTCACCCTTTATTAAAACCTTTCCCTTTCCGTTTTTAAAGTCCATGATGGCTTCTCCTTCTTCTCCTATGAGCTCTTCATATCCAGTCATCTTTTTCCTTTTCTGTGCTTTTAAGCCAAGCCTTCCGGCAACCAAGAAGAAAAATGCAGTGGCAAATACCATGGTGGCTATAACAGACAGGGGGATGTCCCCATAGGGAGAATCTGGGCTAATTAAAACTAAGGAACCTATAGCCAGAGCCACCATACCTGCTATAGCTAATCCCCCAAAGGTTGGTGTGATAAGCTCTAAGAGGAGCAAAAGCAAACCTGCCAAAATAAGAAGCAAACCAAGCCAGTTTATACCTATGATCCCCAAACCGTATAAGCCCAGAAGAAGGCTGACCACACCCACCGCACCGGGAATTATGGCACCAGGATTGTAGAGTTCAAAGAATATGCCGTAGAATCCTATTAAAAGTAGCATATAAGCTACGGTAGGGTTTGTGATTATCTTTAAAAAGGATTCTCTTATGCTCTCTTGCAAATCTACTACAGGCACGCCAGAGGTTGTTATGACAATTTCCCTTCCATGCTTTTTTACTTTCCTACCATCTAACTTTTTCAAAAGATCAGCTCTATCTACTGCTATCAGGTCTATCACTCCCTCCTTTAGAGCTTCGTCGGGAGTAAGAGAAATGCTTTCTTTGACCATCTTTTCAAGCACTTCTGCATTTCTTCCCTTCTCCTTTGCTATGGACCTTACAAAAGCTAACATATCCTGAAGAGCCTTTTCTTTTACTGCTTCTTCCATTTTCTCTCCACTTACCTGAACCGGATGAGCTGCTCCTATGTTTGTCCCTGGAGCCATTGCCGCTATGTCTGCGGAAGCTGTTATTATTGCACCAGCAGAGGCTGCCCTTCCCCCAGGAGGATAAACATACACCACCACCGGCAATGGGGTTTTCTGAAACTCTTGGATTATCTGCCTCATGGAAGTTTCAAGCCCACCGGGAGTGTTAAGCTCAAGGATAAAGAGCGTTCCGTTTTCTTTTTCTGCCTTGGCTATGTTCCTTTTTACATACTCAAGCATTATAGGACTGACTGCATCTTCCCACTTTGCGTAAAAGATCTTCCCAAAGGATAAGCTAAAAGTTATTAGCAAAAAAAGCAAAGTGATCATAATCAATAGTTTAATCTAATCCATAAGGTCAAGTATTTTGCGAGGCTGTTCGAAAAAATCCTTCAGGCAGTGCTGAGTAGTTATAATAAAAGCCTGATGTATGTAAGCGTGCAGTTTAAACTCCAGCTAAACAGTCCTGA
>CAZZKD010000157.1:0-3294 GCA_964655095.1 uncultured Thermocrinis sp. | reverse complement strand
TCCTTAAAAAGCTAATATCTCACTTGATACTCCCTCCCGGTATTTTTTTGATAGTCTTTCTGATAATAGCCATACTAAGTAAAAAGAGCAGGTTTGTAAGTATCCTGTCTTTGGGCTCTGCTCTGCTTATTTACGCCCTTTCCATAGAACCAACAAAAGACCTGCTGTATAAACCTTTAGAGTTTTCCTACCCCACTCCCTCGGAGCCAAAAGGAGATGCTATAGTGATCTTAGGGGGTGGAGCCTACAGCACTGGCATACTAAAGGAAGACTCCACAAAAAGGCTCCTTACAGGCTTTATACTTCACAAGCAGACTGGACTGCTCCTAATTCTCTCCGGCGGTGCGTCCATGAGCGCCCTTCCAGAGGCTGAGATAATGAAGTCCATGCTTGAGAGCTTAGGTGTGGAAAAAGGTAGCCTGTATGCTGGAGTCAAAAGCAAAGACACTGAAGAAAACGCAAAGGAAGTAAAGGCTATATGTCAAAAATTAAAGTGCAAAAGGGTAATATTGGTTACCTCCGCTTACCACATGAAAAGGGCTGTAATGTCCTTTGAAAAGGTAGGTTTGGAAGTGGTTCCTTACCCAACTGACTTTAAAAGAGACTTAAGATACAACCTCTACAGCTTTTTACCAAAGATGAGCGTTATGGCAGACAGCTACAAAGCACTGAGAGAGTATTTGGGTTTATTGTGGTATTCTTTTAGCTTGGATGATTAAAAAGTTTTACATAGCTGGTGGGGGAACAGGTGGACATTTTTTCCCAGCTCTTGCCCTTATAGAGTACCTAACGGAGAAAAATATACCCTGTGAATTCGTAGGTGCAGAGAGGGGTATTGAAAAAAGATTGAGCCATCTTATAGCTTCAGAAAGACATTTCCTTAAAGTTTATCCCTTTTTAGGTAGATCTTTGAAAGATAAGCTAAGATCTCTTTATAGCGTGTCTTTTTCTTCCTTAAAGCTATACCCTAAGCTCAAGCGTGATAGTGTTAGCGTAGTTTTTGGCGGTTATGCTAGCCTTCCTCTGGGGATCAGCTCCCTTTTAAAGGGGGCTCCTCTTTTTTTACACGAGCAAAATTCCATACCAAGCACCACCAATCAAGTTTTAAGCAGGTTTGCAAAGTTAATTTTCGTGTCTTTTGAACACTCTAAAAGATTCTTTCCCTCACAAAAAACAGTAAAAACAGGCTTGCCCGTTAGAAGATCCCTACTGGAAGGGCTAAGACTTTCAGAAAAGGAAGCAAGAGAAAGACTTAACTTAGAAGACAGAGAAACCCTTCTTGTTATGGGTGGAAGTCAAGGGGCATCCTTTTTAAACAATTTGGCGGTCGATATTTTCAAAAAAACTGGACTTCAGGGCATACACATAACGGGAGAAAAGGAATACGAAAGTTTAAAGCGGGCTTATGAGGGTATGCCCGTGCTGGTGCTTCCTTTTACAGAAAGGATGGATTTGATATACAGAGCTTGTAGTATTGCCATAAGTAGGGCTGGTGCAAGCTCTATTGCTGAGCTTTCTCTTTACGGCGTTCCATCCCTCTTCATTCCGTATCCTTACGCGGTAAAGAACCATCAATATTACAACGCAAAAGAGATAGAAGAGCTTGGGGGAGGTTTTGTCCTCAGACAAGAGGACGCAGACCTTACAAAAGCGCTAAAGCTTATGGATAAACTATTGTCGGATAGAGAAAAGTTTTCAAAGGGAATCAGAAGTTTTGCGGAGCCTCAAGCTTGCGAAAAAATCGCCGAGCACATTCAACAGTTCCTTTTGACCTATTCCTAACTCTTCAAAACTTATCAGTCTATCCTTGAGAACCTCCTTTGGCACACCCGTTATTCTTTGAGCAAAATCGTAATCAAATCTTAAAAAAAGGCTTCCGTGCAGCAAAAAACTCCTCCTTAGACCCCTCATAGCGCAGGCTACGATCTTCTTTCCCCCGTAGGTTAATTCACCAAAGGTAGGATGGTAAAAGCAAAAGTATCCATCGTATGCACCGCTATACTTGGAAATTTCTAATGTTATCCCAAACTTTTCAAGATGTTTCTTTAAAGAGTTCATAAAGCTTAGGTAAATAACTTTGTAATTTTTCCCCCACCTTTCCTTAAGGTCTGCGACAGAGAAGGATATATCCCATCCGTGCAGTAAGGCACCCCCACCTGTGGGCCTTCTAACCACACAAACGGGAAATTCCCTAAGTTCTTGAAAAAGCCCAACGCTTACCGTAGGCTCTTTCCAAGCGTAAAGCCTAAAAAGGGGTCCCATACCCTCCTCAGCCTTCAAAAGATTCTGAAAGTCCCTTTTCATGTTTTCAGTGCCACTTAACACTTCAATCATTCAAAAACCACCTGAAGTTTTTCAAGCTTTAGGTCTTTTAAAAGCTGGTAGTCCTTCTTTATGTCCCTTCCCGCTCTGGTTAAATAGCCTCCCACCATCATGGCGTTTGCCATAAGAACAGCCATACCGTAAAAGTCCCTCAAAGTTTGTTCCCTTCCTCCACACAGCCTTAGCTCTGCCTTAGGGTTTGTTAGCCTAAACATGGCAATGATCCTCAGTGCTTCTAAGGGTGATACGCCCGGAGCCTTTTCCAGTGGCGTGCCTTCAATGGGCATTAAAAAGTTCAGAGGGATGGAATCTACTTCAAGCTCTTGGTATGTTAAGGCTAAATCCACTCTGTCTTCGTCCGACTCTCCCATTCCAAATATACCCCCACAGCAGGTGGATAGTCCCAAAGCCTTTATTCTTTTTATAGTTTCGTATCTTTCTTCCCAACTGTGGGTGCTTACAATCTTTGGGAAAAAGCTCTTAGAAGCTTCCAAATTGTGATTTACTCTCTTTACTCCAGCTTCCTTTAGTTTTTTGAGGGATTCCTCATCCAAAGTTCCTGCAGACACGCACACGTTTATGGGAAGCCTCTCTACGCGCTTTATCCTCTCCACGCTTTGCTTTATTCTTTCCACCTCTTCCTGTGTCGCAGACTTTCCACTCAAAACTACACAGTATCTGTTAGCCCCAAATTCCACTGCCCTGTAAGCCCCTTCTACTATCTCTTCCTCAGGCACCAGTGGATACACATTGATGGGTGTTTTGTAAAACTTGGATTGGGCGCAGAAACTACAGTCCTCAGAACAAGCCCCACTCTTTGCGTTTATGATAGAACATAGCTCTATTTTGTTTGCATCATGAAACTTGCTCTTAACCTTTTGGGCACAATACACCAGCAAGGCTATGTATTCCTCCGGTGTGCGCAAAATTTTTAGGGCTTCCTCTCTACTTAGCTTTTCACCTTCAACAACT
>CAZZKD010000156.1:0-2798 GCA_964655095.1 uncultured Thermocrinis sp. | reverse complement strand
CCTGCTTTAACTTCCCCTCTGTAGGATGCCACCAAAAGGCCCTTAGTTTTCCTTTTGTATCCCCTCAAAAGCACCGCGACATGAAATTTTTCAGAAAGAGCATTTGAGATAAACCTTACCAAGCTTGTCTTTCCACTGCCACCTACCGAAAGATTCCCTACGCATACAACAGGCACATCCAAGGTATAAGACTTCAAAATCCCCCTATCGTATAGCCAATTTCTGAGCTTTACAGCGTAGTAGTAAGGATTAAAAAGGTTCATTTCAAAAGATAGCCTTTTGAGTCTTTAACAAATAAAAAGAAAAACAGCACACCACCCACTATAGCGCTTATATACTGAGTTATAAAACGCCAAAGTACAACGAACCCACCCACAGCTGAAAGTGAAAGAAAGCTGGAGAAAACCTCTATCCCACCCAGCTCACCCACCCCACTACCACCCGGTGTAGGACTCAAAAATATAGCGTAAAGCAATATTATTTGAGCATAAGTGGCTTCATAGAAACTTACAGACTGCTCAAAAGCCTTTATCAAAAATGCACCAGAGAGCAAAAAGGATACATAAAGCAGCACACTATAAAGTGTAGCAAAGGCTAAGTGTAGTTTCTTGTTTTTCAAAAATAGCTTAGTCACTACCAAAAATCTGCTAAAGGTATATTTTACTTTCGCTATCAAACTTGATTTTTGCGCAGACCTATTGAAGAGTATCCTTCCTATTCTGTAAAATGCAAGGCTAAACAAACTGATGACCAACAAAATAACCAAAAGCCTTAGAACAACCTGAGGATTTCTGTAGAAGTAATGCACCACAATGGGAATGAGCAGAAGAAAAAAGACTGCCCCCGTTATAGTCTTCATAGTAACAATGCTCATCACTTTGTGCAATCTCGCACCTTTTCTGGAAAGAGTATAAAGAGACATCATCTCTCCCCCCACGTGGGCAGGAGTAATAGTAGCTCCAAAGGTGTTTATGAAAGAGATAACATAACCATACAGAAAAGGATAGCGCAAATTCATTGCCCTTGATAGGATAAAAAGTCTAAGGTTGTCAAAGGTGTGGTACAAAAACATACTAAAGAGGGAAAGTAAAACAAATCGCTTATCCAAGGATAAAAAAACCTCAACTAAATCTTTGCTTAACGTTCTTTTTATCACGTAAACAAAGGAAAGAAACAGGATAATAACAGTTATAAAAATTCCGTAAAGAAAGGACCTCAGCACTGTATAATATAGTTTAATCCATGAACATCTTTTTGCTCGGTTCTGACCAAAGAATAGTGCGTGCTGCAAGGGTTTCTTTCGCCAAAGACGAACAGGTGCAAATAGAAAGGGACATAAAGCTCATAAAATATCTATTAGAAAACAGGCACTCTTCTCCCTTTGAACACGTAGTAGTTGCCTTTGAATCTTCGGAAGATTTTTGGCTTGATCTTTTGAGAAGAGTAAAAAATCCTACCTTTCAAGCTTACTTTGACGGAAAGTTCATCTGGCTAAACCTTAGAAACATTATCAATGCGTTGGATTACATACCTCAAAAGGTTATGCATACGCTCAAAGAAAGGCTCCCAGCGACATATGCTGTGATAAAAGGAGAGGAGGTAAATGGCTATTCTACCGATAAGGCTTACATAAGGGAGAAAAGGGAAACCTCTTCGGGATTTATTGCTTTAGTAGATAGTTTAGAGCTGGACAGCCCTATGGACTATTACACTTTTGTGGTGGAGTGTCCCATATTTGTTGCAAGGCAATGGTTCAGACATAGGTTTGGTTCTTACAATGAAGTAAGCAGAAGGTATGTAAGTTACGAGCCAAGCTTTTATATACCCACTTACCTTAGAAAGCAAGCAAAACGTAACAAGCAGGCAAGCTTAGACCAACCAATAGATGAGCCTTGGAACTCCCAATTTTTAGAAAAGATTGGCTTTTACATCAAAGAGTTAAACAAATTGTATCTTCAGATGGTAGAAAAAGAGGTAGCAAAGGAAATAGCGAGGGGCATATTACCTCAGTTTATGAAAACGCGCTTTTATTGGACAGTGCCAAGGATTTCATTGGATAACTTTATAAGCCTTCGCATCCATGAGTCAGCCCAAAAGGAGATAAGAGAGTTTGCCTTAGCTATAAAGGAAATGGTAGGATATAAAGAATGGGACAAAACTATGCGACTTTGAGGGTGCCCGCAAGCACGAGCAACTTAGGTTCTGGCTTTGACACCTTGGGCCTTGCCCTAAGTCTTTACAACTACTTTACCGCCGAGCCTTCAGACAGATGGTCCTTTGAGATAGAAGGAGAAGGAAAAGATCTACCTAAGGATGATGAAAATTTGTTCGCAAGGGTGTATATTAGAGCTTGCGAAGTTTTTGGGGGAAAGCCTTTTCCCCTGAAAGTTAAAATAATAAACCACATACCTACAGCCAGAGGTTTAGGTTCTTCTGCTACAGCCATAGTCTCTGCGTTAAAATTTTGGGAACTCTTTCAGAGTAAAGAGTTAAGCGTTGAAGAAAAGCTAAAGGTAGCCTTTGAGTTTGAACCTCATCCAGACAATCTGCTACCTGCCCTTTTGGGAGGCTTTCTGATTTGCGCCGTGGATGAAGGTGTTTATTACCAAAGGCTTGACTTTCCAGAGGACATAAAGATTGTGGTTTGCATACCAGATTTTGAGCTTTCAACCAAGAAAGCAAGGGAAGTTCTAAGGAAGGAAATCTCTCTAAAAGATGCGATTTACAACCTTCAGAGGGCAAGTCTTCTGATTGGCAGTCTCTGTAAGAGAAACTATGGGCTTTTGAAGGAAGCGGTA
>CAZZKD010000155.1:0-2466 GCA_964655095.1 uncultured Thermocrinis sp. | reverse complement strand
AAGCTTTTTGAGCAAGTTCAAGTGAGAAAGTATAGCGTAGTAAATCCAAAGAAGAAGGGTTATCAAAAGTTTTGGGTCATCTATCCAATGCTTTCCAAATTGGGAGCGTGTCCAAAAACTGCCAAACACTAAGGTTATAGTAAAACCTAAAAAAGCCAAGCTTGTAAATAATCTTTCTGCTGTTATCAAGCTGTTTAAAGGAACGTAAGCTTGAAAAAGGGTATGGGTCTTTAATCTTCTTTCTATTAGAAGCTTAAGAGAAGAGGACATGCCACCCAGAAAAGCAAAGAGATAACTCAAAGATGCGGATAAAAGGTGTAAACCATAAAGAGTGCTTTTGTATGGAGAAGGAGAAGAGGGCAAAGCAAAGAGTGTGGAAAGAAACCCTATAAAAGCTACCATATAGCTAAAGTAAAGTAGCTTGCTGTATTTGTATGATAGGAGAATAAAGGCTAAGACTAAAAGGTTGCCAAGCAGGGAAAAAAAGCCATAGATATCACCAAAGGGAAAGGTATTTTGATCTAAGTATCTAAGGGCAAAGTATATGAAATAACAAATTAGGGCTAAGCCCATAAAGCCATTGGCTAAAAATCTATGAAACTTTGAGGTTATAAGATTGTAAATACCAAAAAAAGAGGAAACAAGGTAAAGGAATAAAGCTAAAAAAAGCATAATTAAAAGTTTAAGACACCTTCTTCAAAGCTTGCCTTATACTTCTTGCTATACCTTCCGCATCTATTCCTACTAAATTCCGCAGAAGATTCTGATTTCCGTGCTCTACAAACCTATCTGGAACTCCGAGCATGATTACCCTTTTAAGTATTCTCTTTTGTGAAAGAAATTCCAGAACGCCAGAACCAAACCCCCCGACTATGGTGTTGTCCTCTACGGTTATAAACAGATCATACCTTAAGCAAAGGTCCAAAAGCATAGACTCATCCATGGGCTTTACAAACCTTGCATTCACCACTCCCATTTTTATACCTTCCTTTCTGAGCTCTTCCGCCGCTCTTAGTGCCTGATACACTGGATAGCCCACCGCAAGGATAACACCATCTTCTCCGTCTAAGAGCTCCTCCCAAGAGCCTATGGGTATGTTTTTCGGTTCTTCCACCTGCACGCCGTAAGCTGGACCTCTCGGATATCTAAGGGCAAAGGGAAGGGTTTGGTTTAGTCCAGTGTATAGCAAATCAACCAGTTCTTGCTCATCCTTTGGTGCGCAGACTATCATGTTTGGCACAATTCTCAAGTAAGAGAGGTCAAAAACTCCGTGATGGGTTGGCCCATCCTCTCCCACAAGTCCTCCTCTATCTATGGCAAAAACCACATGAAGCTTTTGAAGGGCTATATCATGTATGACTTGGTCGTATGCTCTCTGCAAAAAGGTAGAGTAGTAGCAAGCTACGGGTTTTAGACCTTCTGCTGCCAAACCACCTGCAAAGGTGCATGCATGCTGTTCTGCAATGCCCACGTCAAAGAACCTTTCTGGAAACCTCTTGGCAAACTCCACAAGGCCTGAGCCTTCCTTCATGGCAGGCGTTATTACCACTATCTTCTCATCCCTTTCTGCAAGTTCTACTATAGCTTTACCAAAAACCGAAGTCCAAGTGGGAGGAGAAGGCTTTTTTATAAACTCTCCAGATTCTCTTTTGTAAGGTGCTACACCGTGCCAAGTAACTGGGTCGTTTTCCGCTGGTTTATACCCTTTACCCTTCTTTGTGTATACATGAAGAAGAACTGGACCCTCTATATCTTTTACGTTCTTCAGGGTTGTTTCCAATGCTGGCAGGTCGTGTCCGTTTACAGGACCTATGTAGTTAAAGCCTAGTTCTTCAAATATTATCCCAGGGGAGATTATACCCTTTAAGAACTCTTCTGTGAGCTTTACCAATCTTTTTGCGGGACTGCCAAGATGCTCGGCTATTTTTTTCACTTTCTGACGGGTTTCTTGCACAAAGTGTCCACTTATGATCTTGCTAAGATAGGTTGATATAGCTCCCACATTGGGAGAAATGGACATTTCGTTATCGTTGAGTATAACTATAAACTTGTTTGGTCTTATGTGTCCTGCGTTGTTTAGAGCCTCAAAAGCCATACCGGCGGTCATAGCGCCGTCACCTATAACTACCACCACATACCCATCCCTTTTGAGCAGATCCTTACCTACCCTAAAGCCCAAACCTGCAGATATGGATGTAGAGCTATGACCTGCACCAAAGGCATCGTATGGGCTTTCCTCCCTTCTTAGAAAGCCGGAGATTCCACCATATTGTCTTAAAGTAGGAAATTGGTTCTTTCTGTCTGTGAGGATCTTCCAGGGATAGGCCTGATGCCCTATGTCCCAGACTATAACGTCCTTTGGTGGGTCAAAGACCCTAAGCAAGGCTATGGTTAGTTCCACCACTCCAAGCCCAGGAGCCACATGCCCTCCATTTTTGGCAGTAACGTCTATGATGTAGTCTCTTA
>CAZZKD010000154.1:0-2141 GCA_964655095.1 uncultured Thermocrinis sp. | reverse complement strand
TGGAAAAGGGCTCACCGGAAAAATATTTTAAATCAATTTAACATAGCAAGTATCTGATGCTTTAGAATGTGGGCTGGTTTGTAATTTGGGGCTATTCTTATAGCGTTTTCCAGTTCCCACAATGCTTCTTTAAACATACCCTTTGCCAAATACACACGGGCAAGGTTCATATGAGGATAATGCCTTGGTTCGTAGTTTTTCGCAACTATTGCTTTCTTCAACCAAGGAATAGCTTCGTCATACCTTCCAAGAGCTATAAGATAAGAGCCGATATCGTTGTATGGGTTTCCAAAATCTGGGTCTAGTTCAATGGCCTTCAAACACAGTTCTATAGCTTTTTCGTAGTCTCCCTTCATGCTGTATGCCCAACCCATAAAGGTGTAGGTAATGGCGGTAGGGTAAATTTCAGCTGATTTTTCGTAAAGCTCTATTGCCCTATCAAGCTCCCCAAGCATGTGATATTTGTAAGCTTCTTGAAAAAGTTCTTCCGCAGACCTCTTTAGATCTTCCATAGTTATTAAATATAAGTAAGCTAATAAAATTTGACAATGTTTTACTAATATTTACCCTATAGTTTTTCCTTTTTAAATCTTGCTATCTAAGGCTTACTGAACCTTTATGTAAGCATATCCCTTAGCTTGCAACTCTCCAATTGCCCCTACTCCAGAAGGCACTAGCTTACAAAAATCATACAACTTTTCAGCGTCCAGCTTTAATCTTTTGATAGTTATTTCGCATATAAGTGGTTCCACACCATAGATGTTTAGATCTCTAAGTTCTTGTTCTATGGCTTTAGTATCTATATTCTCTTTCTCCCAAGGGCTTCCAGTTAAATCTTTCATAAAGAATTTCACACCTGCACCATGAGCAACTATAACTATCTTAACCTTTGTAGGATCATTATCATAAACCGATAAATGGTTTCTTATATTACGCAACATTGTTTTAAACCTCTTCTCTTCTCCAAAATCCGCATGATAGACCACGTTAATTTCTGCCTCTCTTTTTAAATCACCAAAGCCCAGCTTTTTAGAACGTCCGTAAGCGAATTTACTTAAAATTGGCATAGAGCCTAATAAACCTAGAAACGCAAAAAAACCTCTTCTATCCATGGTAAAACCTCCTTTTAGTTTTCATATAATTGAAAAATATTCTCTTATAGAAGATATTGTCAAGCGGTAAAAGAGGATGTTCTAAAAATCCCTCAAGGTAGTTATAATAAAGCCTAAGATGTATGTAAGCGTGCAGTTCAAACTTCAATTGAACAGTCCAGACAGAAAAAAGCTTTTGGAATGAATGCGCAAGCAATCATCCGCCATAAGGTCTGCAGAGGCTTAAGATTCTGAGCTTTGAGACTCATCCTCGCCTGGGATTTTACCCACCAGATAAACAAGCTCATAAAGCACTGCATTGAGTGGCAGGATGTATTCACTGTGTTTCCTTTTTATGCTTATATAATCTGTCTTTTTCTTTTGCCAAAGATCAAGCTTGCTGTATGGGGTTTGGAAAGATTCACTTTCATAGAAGGATAGGGCAAGCACTGTAAATAAGAATAGGCTCTTTTTCTCCAAGTAGGCTTCATTCCTTTCCCATCCAGGACCTTTAGTAGAAAAGACTTGAAGAGCTTGATGATAATAAGCTTCCCCGTTTAGTTCAAATTCTCCGCGTTTCTTCGGTTCGGCTGGTTTTAGAGCTAAGACAGCAGAATATCTATCATCCTTTATGCCAAGTTTATTCTTCAGCTTTACAAACTCGCTTGTGTATATAACAAAACAATCTTTTTGAGCTTTTTCTGATATGTAGGCGGTGGGAAGTTCTTCATATTCAACGAATAGACTCTTTTCCTTTATCTGCTGAGACATATCCGATCGGTTTATAAGCTCCTCAAGATAAGACTCTTCCCAAGACCTTGCGGTTATGAAGCAAAACCTTGTTTTATTATCTTGTGCCTTTTCTTCCAACCACATTCTAAATCTTTCCCTCTCAACGTCCAACCCACTTGTCAAAAGCATCCGCTTATCTACAAGCCTAACCTCGGCAGTTTTGTCTTTTATCTCTATCTGATATATTTCGTAGAGAAAATGTTTTCGACCCTTCTCAATGCTCCCCCTAGTGTAACAAAAGCTAACAGAAGGTTTCTC
>CAZZKD010000153.1:0-5797 GCA_964655095.1 uncultured Thermocrinis sp. | reverse complement strand
TGGCAGAACTTTGCATACGCATAAGGCATTTTAGTTTTTTGAGGTCTTCTGCTTGGCTAAAGGATAGTTTAAACTGTAGCGATATAAACACAGTGTGTTATATTATATTCCGCAGGGACAGGCTAAGCGAATGGGAATTCTGATATGTTATAATTACATCCTCTGGTTTTAGGAGGCAACAATGAGAGTAAAGGGACCATCTTCCAGAAAGTTTAAGAAGAAAATTCTAAAGCTCGCTAAGGGCTTTAGAGGCAAGAAACACACAAGCTACAGAAGGGCAAAGGAGTATGTATTTAGAGCTCTGCAGTATCAATACAGAGACAGACGTCAGAGAAAAAGACAGTTTAGAAGACTTTGGATAGCTAGAATAAACGCTGCGGTAAGACCTTACGGACTCTCATACAGCAAGTTTATGCATGGTCTAAAGAAGGCAGAAATAACCCTAAACAGGAAGATGCTGGCGGAGATAGCGGTAAGAGATCCAGAAGGTTTCTCAAAGATTGTGGAAACAGCCAAAAAAGCCTTAGCTACCGTATGAACTTAGAAGAAATTGAAAGGCAGGCGAAAGAGGAAATAAGCAAAGCTTCAGACATTCAACAGCTCCAGCTCATAAAGGCTAAGTATTTAGGAAAGAAAGGATACATAACCTTAGCTCTGAGGGAAATCACAAAGGTTCCACCGGAGCAAAGAAGAGAATACGGATCAAGGTTAAACCAACTGAAGGAATTCGTGGAAAACCTTATAAGGCAAGCAGAGGATAGGATAAGAAAGGAGAAAATAGCGAAGGAAATACGCAGTAGCTGGCAAGAGCTAACGGTGAGCCTGCCAAAGTACGCTGGAGCTATTCATCCTATAACTCAAACCTTGCAGAGAATACAGGACATATTTGTGAGCATGGGTTTTTCGGTGGAAGAAGGTCCAGAGGTGGAGCTTGAAAGCTACAACTTTGACCTTCTGAACATTCCAAAAGAGCATCCTGCAAGGGACATGCAGGATACGTTTTACGTTAATAAAGAAGGCTATCTTTTAAGAACTCATACGTCCCCAGTTCAGATAAGAGTGATGCTCTCTAAAAAGCCACCTATATACATGATAGCGCCAGGAAGGGTTTACAGAAGGGACGATGACCCTACTCATTCTCCTGTTTTCCATCAGGTGGAAGGGCTTGTGGTGGATGAAAGTGCAAACTTCAAACACATGAAATACACCATAGAGGTTTTCCTGAAGGAGTTTTTTGAAAGGGACGTACCAGTGAGATTCAGAGCCTCTTACTTTCCTTTTACAGAACCCTCAGCGGAGGTAGACATTGGTTGTTTAGTGTGCGGTGGTGAAGGGTGTAGGGTCTGTAAAGGCAGCGGTTGGTTAGAGGTTATGGGCTGTGGCATGGTTCATCCACAGGTGCTGGAAAACTGCGGTATAGACAGTGAGCTTTATCAGGGCTTTGCCTTTGGGATGGGAGTGGAAAGGTTGTGCATGCTTTACTTTGGAATAGACAACATAAAGCTTTTCTATGAAAACGACCTGAGATTTTTGAGGCAGTTTAGGTGGAGCTAAGTTTAAGCCTTGAAGAGCTAAAAAATCTATCAAAACAATACGACGTAATACCTATTTTTGTAGAAAGGTTAGCAGATACAGAAACGCCTCTCAGTATCTTTTTAAAGTTAAAAGGTGTAGGTCAGTATAGAGCCCTGTTGGAAAGTGCAGAGGGTGGGGCAAAGTGGGGAAGATTTTCTTTCATAGCCTTTGGCTCAAGGCTGTATTACAAGTTCAAAGACGGAAGGGCTGAGGTGTGGGATGGGGGTAAAAAGTTGGAGTTTGAAACAAAGGACCCTTTTGAGTATCCAAAAGAGCTTTTAAAAAAGCTAAGAGCTTACAAGGATCCAAAATTGCCAAGGTTTTGGGGCGGATTGGTGGGCTATGTGGCTTATGACGTGATAAGGTTCCTTGAGCCGGTAAAGATAGAAAAGCCAGAAGTTATTGATCTGCCGGAGGTTTTCCTTTTTATGACAGACGTTCTTTTAATACACGATAACCTAAGCGGTAAGATAAAGGTGGTAGTTCCCATCTTTGTTGGAGAGGACATAGAAGAAAGCTACTTTAAAGCAAAAGATCTTACGGAAAACATTTTGGAAAGGGTCTATGGCGGATGTGTTTATCCAAAGCATTACGAATGGAGAGAACCCGAGCTAAACAAGTGGCAGTCCAACTTTAAAAAGGAAGAATTTGAAAAGGTAGTGCTCAGAGCTAAAGAATACATAGCCCAAGGCGATGTAATACAGGTGGTACTCTCTCAGAGGTTTAAAAGAAGCTTTAAAGCAGACCCAGAGGACATATACAGAGTGCTAAGGTTCTTAAATCCTTCTCCTTATATGTATTATCTGGACCTTTTGGAGTGTCAGGTGGTGGGTTCCTCTCCGGAGGTTTTGGTAAGAGTAGAAGAAGGGAAAGCCCTAACGAGACCCATAGCGGGGACAAGAAGGAGGGGAAAGGACGAGGAGGAGGATAGGGCTTTGGAAGAAGAGCTTTTAAAGGACGAAAAGGAAAGGGCAGAGCACTTGATGCTTGTTGATTTAGGTAGGAACGACTTGGGAAAGGTGTGCAAGCCAGGGACGGTTGTGGTAAAGGACTTTATGAGAGTGGAAAGGTATTCTCACGTAATGCATCTGGTAAGCGATGTGGAAGGGGAAGTTTTGGAAGGACTATCGCCCTTTGATGTTTTGAAGGCGTGCTTCCCTGCCGGTACTGTATCCGGCGCACCAAAGGTTAGGGCTATGCAGATAGTGGAGGAGCTGGAGCCTGAAAGAAGGGGAATATACGCAGGCAGTGTGGGTTATGTGTCCTTTGAAGGAAACATGGACATGGCCATTGCCATAAGGACAGCCATATACAGGGGTGGGGAAGTTTTCGTGCAAGCAGGCGCAGGTATAGTGGCAGACTCGGAACCATACAAAGAGTGGTTGGAGACTGTTAATAAAGCAAAAGCTCTTATTAAAGCGGTGGACATGGTGGATTAAACTATTAGCCCATGAGGATCATACTGTTTTCTGGTAAGGGTGGTGTCGGAAAGACCACTATATCCGCTGCAACAGCATACAGACTTTCCAAACTTGGCTACAAAACAATAGTAGTTTCCTTAGACCCAGCCCATAGCCTAGGAGACTCTTTTGATATTCTGGAACAAGAAAAGATTAACGCCAAAGGTCTCCCCATTAAAATAAACGACAGCCTTTACATACAGGAGATAGACGTTCAGGAGGAGATAGACAGATACTGGGGGGATGTGTATAGGTTTTTGGAGCTTCTTTTTAACACCACTGGACTGAGCGAGATGGTATCCGAAGAGCTTGCCATACTTCCTGGTATGGAAGAGGTCACCAGCCTTTTATACGTGAATAAATACTACAGGGAAAAAGAGTTTGATGTTTTAATACTTGACCTTCCGCCTACCGGAGAATCTTTGCGTTTTGTTTCTATGCCCACAGTGCTAAAGTGGTATATGAAGAAGATCTTTAGGGTAGAAAGAACTATAATGAAGGTAGCAAGACCAATAGCTCAGAGGATAACCGATGTTCCACTACCAGACGATGAGTATTTCAAAGCTTTGGAAAACTTTTACGAAAAGCTCAAGGGTGTGGATGAACTTTTGATAGACCCACAGATAACCTCTGTTAGACTTGTGGCGAACCCAGAAAAGATGGTCCTAAAAGAAAGCCAAAGGGCTATGCTCTACTTTAACCTCTTTGGCACCAACGTGGATGCGGTTATAGTAAATAAAGTTTTACCCCCTACCTTGAGCGAGTGCGAAAGCATGTCTAAATGGATAATTACTCAGAAAAGATACTTGGAGGAAATGGAAGCCCTCTTCTATCCGATTCCAATCTTTAAAGTCCCGCTTATGGAAGATGAGGTGGTAGGAGAGGAAAAGCTAAACATCTTGGCGGATCTAATCTATGGAGACAAGGATCCATCTGAAGTCTTCTTTAAAGAAAAACCTTATGAGTTCTTAGAGGAAGAAAGCGGGTACACAGTAAAACTCAGAGCTCCCTTCCTTACAAAGGATGGGCTTTCTATTTTAAAGAGCAATGGCGAGATAGTAGTAAGATGGAAAAACTTCAAAAGCCACATAATGCTACCGCGAAAACTTAGGGACTACGAACCTGCGGGTGCAAAGCTTGAAGGGGGGATATTAAAGATCAGGCTTCAGAAATAAGCGTAAGAATTGTTTTTAAGTCCTCTACAAACTCCCTTTCGGAAAGAGGGTTTCTGAGCACGTAAGCTGGATGATAAGTTAGGAAAACCTTTATACTGTTTTCATAGGGATAGGGAAAGGTTCTACCTCTGTACTTTGTAATTGGATACTCTTTGCCCAGAATGCCTTTCATGGCAGTGGAACCCAGGCAGACTATCAGTTTTGGCTTGATTATCTCAATCTCCTTTCTTAGATATGGCAAACAGCTTGCCATTTCTTCCTTAGTGGGTGGCCTGTTGCCCGGTGGTCTGGACTTTACTACGTTGGTGATGTAGACCCTTTCCCTTTTTAGTCCTACCTCTTCCAGCTTGCTGTTTAAATACTGTCCAGCCCTACCTACAAAGGGTCTTTTTAGCTTGTCTTCTTCCTCTCCCGGTGCCTCTCCCACAAATACCACTGGAGAGTTTGGATCGCCTTCCCCAAAAACATACCCGCTGGCGGACTCATACAGAACACACTTTCTTTCCCTTTCAAGCCTCTCGTAAAGTTGCTTTAAAAGCAAGGATTTGTCATCCTTTTTTTCCTCTTGTCTAAGAACATATATTTCGCCAAAGCCTATCTCTCTTAGAGCTTCTAAAGTGGCAGAAATTTTATCTATATCTATACTCATCCTTCCCTCTACTGAGGTTGCTTTTCAAAATCCCTCATCTTTGAACTGCACGCTTACGTAAATCTTAGACTTTTATTATAACTACCTTGAGGGATTTTTAGAACCTCCTCCCCTCTCTTTGACAATACTTAGGATGAGCTCTAAGGTCTCTTCAACCGTTTTGTTAGTCGTGTCTATAATTAGGGCGTCTTCTGCTGGTTTAAAAGGATAAACCGGTCTACGAGCATCCCTAAGATCCCTTTCTTGAATAGCCCTGAGAATTTCCTCGTATGATACTCCCAAGCCTTTGGACTGTAGCTCTAAGTATCTTCTTCTTGCCCTTTCTTCTGCTGAAGCGGTTATAAAAAACTTTAGTGGCGCTTCTGGGAATATGTGGGTGCCTACGTCTCTTCCTTCCGCCACCACCTGAGAATCTCCTACCAAACGCCTAAAAAATTCAATCATTCTTTCTCTAAAGACTGGAATCTCCCCTAAAAGGGATGCATACTTTCCCACTTCTTCCCCTTTGAGCTCTTCTGCTAGATTTTTACCCTTCCAATACACTTCTGTTTTTCCCACATCAAAAACTACTCTAAAATCCTCTTCAAATAACTTTAATGACTCCTCAGGTTTTACTTTTTCCTTAAAGGCTATATAGCCAAACATTCTGTATAACAAGCCTGTTTCTAAGTAAGGTATGCCCAATCTTTGGGATAAAAGCTTTGCTACGGTGCTTTTACCACTGGCCGAAGGGCCATCAACTGCTATCTTCATCAAAAGAAACCTCTACCACCCGAAGAGATACCCTTCAACTTAAGTTCTAAATCCGCCGGTTTGCTGGCGTAAGCTAAGGCGGTATTATAATCTATCAGACCTTTTTTGTATAACTCCTCCAAATGTTGGTCAAAGGTCTGAGTTCCGTAAACAGTCCTACCCTTTTCCATAAGAGTGGGTATTTC
>CAZZKD010000152.1:0-1540 GCA_964655095.1 uncultured Thermocrinis sp. | reverse complement strand
TTTTTGGAAAAGGGCATAAAGGCTAAGGTAATACACCTAAATGGGTCTGTAGAGCTTGCCCCCCTTCTTAACTTATCTGATGCCATAGTTGATTTGGTGCAAACCGGAAGAACCTTAAAGGAGAATAATTTGGTAATCTTTGAAGAGATAAGTTCATCAACCGCAAGGCTTGTTTGTAATAGGGCAAGCTATCGCAACAAAAAAGAGCAGATATTCCAGCTAATCAGCAAGCTTGAGTAGGTGCGTCTAAGGGTGGAAGTTGAACTTCCCCTTCTGGCAACCTTATTGGTGCTTTTGTTAGCTCTTCAATAAAGTTAAGGTAGTCTTCAATGGATCTTAGTTCCTTCCCGTAAAGCTTGGCTAAGATGTCTAAGTCAGGTGGGTTCATCGCCTTTTGAACTATAGCTTTGGATATGGAATAGGTTTTTCTATCCACCTCTGGGTATATATCCTTTATGTAAGTTAAAACATCCATAGAATACACCACTATTCTGTCTTTGCTTGCTAACTGTCTGATCATTGCTTCTAAATTAAGCTGGTCGTAAGTGTATATCTGACCATCTACCTTTATCCCTGCGATAACTTTATTGCCGTCAAAGATGGCATGATAAAACGCAAAGCTTTCTGGCACCTTTTCCCATCCCAGCTCCTCCGCAAGACTTAAAAAAGCTCCCATAGCTTCTTCTTTAGTTGCAAAAATACCTATCAAGGCGTCAAAGCTTTCTGGATTTAGACTAACTTCCAAAACTAAGCAGTTGTTGATCTCTTGAGTTTTAAACTCATAGTCTATCTCTTGCCACTCTTTGAAAAGCTCCTGCACCTCTGACCTTTCATCCAACAGCTCGCTTTTTCTTAGCAATTTTCTTAACCTCATTCCAATAAGTTTAAACCAAAGAAATCTATTATAGTATCCCTTTCAAACTGGTCCCTTTGGTAAGGAAAGTCCTTTCTGTAATGGCATCCCCTTGATTCTTTTCTTTGCAGGGCACCAATTAGTGTAGCAAGAGCTACAAGACCTATGTCAAAAAGCCTTCTGCTTTCTGGAGTCCTCTCCCAACTTTTCCAATCCTTTAGCCAATTTAAAAGCTTTTTTATACCTTCCGCTAAGGAAACTTCTTCCCTTTCAATACCGCAGTGATTCCACATTAAAACCTTTAAGTCTTCAAAGCTGTATTTGGGCTTTTCGTGTCCTGAAGCGATGTGTTTAAATTGGGCTTTGCTCTTTTTTGCATATTTTTTGTCATGATATATCTGATAAGCGGTTCTGTAGCCAAAGACTAAGCCCTCAAGCAAGGAGTTAGAAGCAAGCCTGTTGGCGCCGTGGACTCCGGTGCAACTGCACTCTCCCACCGCATAAAGGCCAAAAATGCTCGTCTGCCCGTAGGTAGAAACCTCTAAACCACCTATGTAGTAATGTGCTGCGGGAACTACAGGTATGGGCTGTTTGTATGGGTCATAACCGCTTTCCACAAGCTTAGAGTATATGGTAGGGAACCTTTCTTTGATATCCACCCCTTTTTCTGCTATGGGTCTAAGGTCA
>CAZZKD010000151.1:0-6699 GCA_964655095.1 uncultured Thermocrinis sp. | reverse complement strand
CCTCTCCAAAAACTTCTCCACTATGTTAGCCTTTATACCCCTCCAGCCTGCATGTACCACTCCCACAGCTTCTTTACCTAAGAAGGCCATAGGCACGCAGTCTGCGGTTCTTACACCTATGGGAAAGTTTTTTCTGGTCGTGATTATAGCGTCCCCTTCTGAATGCCATTCTTTTTCTAAATAAACTACCCTATTTGAATGTATTTGCTTAAGAGTAAAAACTTTATCTTCTGGTTGGTAAAGCTTGAGACCTGCAAGAGAGTTTTTGTATCTAATGGTTATCCAAGCTCCTTTGAGCGCTGTGTGCTCCTTCGTATGCATTCCATCAATATACCAGAAAAACCGCTCTCTTCTAAGACTTTTAAGCCTTCTATCGTGGTCCCCGAAGGAGACGTAACTTTGCTTATCCACTCTTCTGGATGTCCCCCAAAGGTTTTGAGCATGTGCAAAGTCCCCTCTATAGTGCTTAAAACTATGTCCTTTGCCTGATTGTAGTTAAAACCTTCTCTCACACCCGCAAGGCAAAGGGCAGATATGAACTTCATAACAAAAGCAGGACCCGATCCAGCCAAAGCGGTAAAAGCATCCATCAAAGATTCTTCTATCTTATACAAGATCCCACACTGAGAAAAGCCTTCACAGAATTGTGCCTCCTCTTCCTGGCTAACCCACTGATTGCAAACATAAGCCATCGTGCCCTTTCCAACTACTACCGCAAGGTTTGGCATACACCTTATTACCTTTTCTTGCCCCAAGATGCCCTCTATCTTTTTGAGAGAAAGCCCAGCCACTATGCTTACCAAAACCTTATCCTTTAGCTTTCCTTTTAGACTTTCCAAAACTTTTCCTGCATCCTTTGGCTTTACCGCCAGTAGGATAAACTGAGAGTTTTTTAGTAGAAAATCCAAACTGCTTGCCCAACCAATGCCAAGTTCTAAAGCCCTCTCCGACTTAGAACTATCTACGTCAAAAGCTATAACTTCCCAAACCTTGCTTAACCCCTCCCCTAAGGCACTACCCATATTTCCAAAGCCAACTATTCCTATCTGCATGCTAAAGAATTATAATAGTTATCCTAAGAATGCCAGTAAGAATACGCTACGAGGACAGAAATCAAGAAGCCTTACTCCCACCAAAGGAGAGAGTAAGCACTTTTAAAGAGTATGCCCTTGGATACTCTGTATCCATTGCTTTGGATGAAGCGCAAAGGTGTCTTCTTTGCAAAGATGCAGATCAAAGATGTATAAAGGCTTGTCCTGCTGGTATTGACATCCCAGGTTTCATAAAAGAAGTAGCGCATGGCAACCTTGTAGGTGCCTACAAAAAGATCGTGGAATCTAATCCCTTTCCTTCCATCTGTGGAAGGGTTTGTCCTCAGGAAAAGCAATGCGAAGGCTCTTGTATACTCCACTACGATGTGGTAAGAAACAGGAAGAACAAGGGCTTAGCGGTAGGGATAGGGAACTTGGAAAAGTTTGTGGGAGATTTTATCAGAATCTCTGGTTTGGATCTGGAAGAAAGGAACGAGCCAACGGGAAAAAGGGTAGCGGTGGTAGGAGCTGGGCCTGCGGGTCTAACCTGTGCCTATGAACTTGCAAAGCTTGGGCATGATGTGGATGTTTATGAAGCTCTTCCAAAGGCTGGTGGTGTGATGACCTACGGCATACCAACCGCAAGGCTTGACAGAAACGTTATAGAATGGGAGGTAAAAAAGTTAGAAAAGCTTGGCGTGAAGTTTTTCTTTGGTTGGGTGGTGGGAAGGACGATAAGCCTAAAGGAGCTTCTTGAAAAATACGATGCGGTTTTTTTGGGTGTAGGAGCAGGAAGGGGAAGCCTTGGTATCAAAGGAGACACCTTAAAAGGCGTGTATTCAGCTATAGAGGTTCTCACAAGGGTGGGGCTTTTAAAAGCAAATCAGTTTCCCCAATCTTCCACACCTATTGACCTCGGAAGAAGAACCGCTATAATAGGTGGGGGCTTTACAGCAGTGGATTGTGCCATAACCGCTTTGAGGCTTGGAGTAGAAACTCACGTAGTTTATAGAAGAACAAGGGAGACCTCTTCCGCAAGGGATGAAGAGTGGGATCATATAACGGAAGAGGGAGCAATTATACACTGGCTAACTCAGCCAGTAGAAATATTGGGAGGAAGTAGAGGAAGAGTTATAGGCCTCAAGTGCATAAAGATGGAGTTGGGAGAGCCAGACGAAAGCGGAAGGCCAAAACCTGTGCCCGTTCCAAACTCTGAGCATATAATAGAGTGCGATTCTGTAATCTTTGCCATAGGTCAAAAGGCCAATCCTATAGCTTACCAAGACATAGAAGGTTTGGAGCTAACCCGATGGGGGACGATTAAAGCAGATGAAAACTTTAGAACCAGTGTAAAGGGTCTCTTTGCAGGGGGAGATGTGGTAAACGGAGGGGACACCGTAGTAAGAGCTATAGCCCACGGCAAAAAAGCGGCAAAGTCCATACACGAATACCTTATGGAGGTTTCAGGATGAAAAGGATAGTCCTAATACTTGTCTTAGTCTTATTAGGCTTCTTTGTTTTTAGGGGTTGTGGCACAAGCCCAGAAGAAGCATCCAAAGATACCGTGAAGGAGTTTATGTCTGCCATAAGGGAAGGAGAAGGTAAAGAGGCTGTTAAGTTGCTCTACCCACCCTTTAGGGATGCTTTGGTGCAAGATGTGAAACTACCTATACAGATCACCGAGATGAAACCTTCAGAACTTTTGGCTTGCGCCCTTAGTTCTATGGGAGAAAATGTAAAGAAAGTAAAGATAATAGATGTTAAGAGGATAGACGATAACCATGTTGAGGTGTTGGTTAAAGTCATAGATAAAAACGGTGTGGAAAAGCTCTTTTGGTTTGTAACCATAAAGGATGAAAAGAGGTGGAAGATCGCCAGCATCTCCAACGTTAAATGAAAGTTTTAATCTGGCAGACTGCCTTTCTTGGGGATGTGGTATTGGCAACATCCCTTCTTCGCATCCTTGAAAGAAGGTCTTACAGAGTAGGTTTTGTAGGAAGACCTTTTATAGTTGAGCTTTTGAAGGGATACAACGTAGAACTCATACCCTTTAACAAGGGATTTTGGGAATCATTTAGGATGATCAGTCAGATAAAGCATTACGATGCAGTAATTTCCGTTCATAGGTCTATGCGCTCTGCTCTGATACTTTACTTTTCTCGCATACCCTTTAGAGTAGGATTTGACAGGTCGGAGCTTTCTATCTTATACACCCACAAAGTTCCCCACAGATGGGGGGTACATGAGGTAAAAAGAAACGCAGAGCTTCTAAAGCCCCTCACAATAATGCCAGAGGAAGAAGAGCTTTACCCAAAGTTGTTTGTGGATGAGATGGAAGTCAGAAAGGTTAAAGAAAAGTTTAACCTTCCAGAGGATTATGTGGTTTTCTCCCCTTTTTCCAACTTTCCCTTAAAGGAGTGGCACATAGACCATTGGGTAGAACTTTCAAGGGCTATCGGTAAAAAAGTGTTGGTAGTGGGCACCAAGAAGGACACAGAAAAGTCAAAGAACTTTGATGATAATGTAATAAACTTAGTAGGCAAAACTTCTTTGCGGGAGTTTATGGCTGTCTTATCCAAAGCTAAACTTGTTGTATCCTGCGATTCTTCCGCTGTTCATATAGCCAACGCTTTAGGCGTGCCAGCCTTAACCATCTACACAGCCACAGCTCCCATATACGGCTTTTATCCACTAAGAGGTGCATACATCACACCACAAGTTGAATGCTCTCCCTGCTCGCCCAATCCAAAGAAGTGTAAGGTTGGCACTTACGAGTGCGTCAAGTCAGTTAGCGTAGAAAAACTCCTTTCCCTATGCCAGACTCTGATAACCGATTGAGCTAATCCTACCATAATGATTGAAGCTATCATGTTAGAAACACCGTAGCTAACAAAGGGCAGTGCTATTCCCTTTGGTGGAATTAGATTGGTAGCCATGCTCAAATTCCAAAGAAAGGCAAGAGAAAAGTTCATAGCAAAACCAAACATCAAAAGCTTTCCAAAAGGTTCTGTTATTTTCACCGAATAATAGAACATCCTACCTACAAGTATGGCATACAAACTTAGAACTAACATAACTCCAACAAAACCAAGCTCTTCGCCTATTACCGACATTACATAGTCTGTATCAGATTCCGGAAGGGCACCCATCTTCTGAATACCCTTTCCTATACCTACACCAAAGGGACCTCCTTTCGCGAAGGCGTATAAAGATTGAATTATCTGATAACCCTCTTCCTCAGCTTCCGCAAAAGGATCCATCCATGCTGCTATTCTTTCGGAAACATAACCAACTCTTAAAAGGCCAAGGCTAAAGAAGAAAGCAAAAGCCAACAGTGGAAGGTAAAGCTTATAGGGAATACCCCCGACATACATTATGCTGAGGGAAAGAATTAGCACAAATACTGCCCCCCCCTTATCAGGTTGTAAGGTAAGAAGTAAAACGTTGGAAAATATCAAAAGAAAGGCCCATGAAATCAACATAAAACTTCTTAGAGAACCTTTAGTCACTATGTAATACGCTAAGAAAATTATGACAGATATCTTCAGAAATTCTAAAGGTTGCACGCTTTTACCTATCAACCATCTATCCACAGGCTTCCCTGTTACAATTTTTTTAATTAATACTGCCATAAGTAAAAGAAAGGAGAGAAGTATAAAAGAATAGGCTATTTTTTTCCTAAAAAGCTTTCTGTAGTCCATTCTACTCATGAAATTAGCCAAAAAAAGACCAATGGTAAAGGAGATCATTTGCAAAAGGGGTCTCCTAAGAGTTTCATACTTGAATTCTCCAGCAACGAGCACGTTAGAACTAATTATCGCAACCTCTCCAATTATGAATAGTAATACTACAGAATAAGCTATCCACCTATCTGTAAACATCTCTTAATCCAAAACATATAACAGTCTTTTATCTGCTTTGCATAATCTGCCAAGTCAAAATTGGCGGGAAAAGTCACCTGCCCACTGATTACTCTTGTAGCTACCTCCACCGCTTCTTGAACGCTCTTGACCTTAAAACCCAACCCTTTGGAAAGCACAAAACCCTCCAGGTCCTTTACTTTTTGAGTGTAAGGTCCAAAGATTGTAAGCTTTCTATGATAAACTGGCTCTAATAGGTTGTGTCCCCCTATGCCCTTTGAAAAGCTCCCCCCAACCATGCATAGGTCCCCATGCTTGTAAAGATAAAAAAGCTCACCCAATGTATCCACCACTACTACTCTACAGTCTGCTCTGCTTGAGCTTCTCAAACAGGGCTTAAAATCTGCCAGTTCCTTCATAAAAGCCTCTACCTTTGAAATGTGGCGAGGAACCAAGACTAAGTTTAAATCTTTAAATCTTTCAGACATTTTTCTGTAAAATGCTTTTATAAATTCTAACTCGGAAGGATGGATGCTTCCAACCACTATGGTTTTGCCTTCTGGTGGGTTAATCTCTATGTCTTTTTCTTCTCTCTCTATGACAAACTTTAGGTTTCCACAGGCTGTAGCGTTAGCACCAAAGGACTCAAACTTTTTTTTATCCTCTTCGGTTCGACAAACTATCAGGTCAAACTCTTTGGAAAGGACTCTTTCCAGCACACTTCCCTTTGCATAGGCGTTTAGTAGAATCTTTTTAACTTTCACCTTTTTTATCAAAAAATACCATAGTTCCCTCTCCATGATTAGTAAAGCAACAGGCCGGACTTGTTTTAAGAATCTACCTATTGAAAAGGGAAGGTCTAAAGGTAGAGGATGTAAGGCGTCATAAAACTCTTTCTGTTTTTGCAAAAAAGCCCTAGCCCTTGGGGAAAAGTAGGTCAAAAGTATAGAAAAGTGCTTTTTAAGCTCTGAAAGTATGGGCTTGGCGGTGTTGAACTCCCCTACGCTTGCGCAGTGAAACCAAAGAACTGGTTTTTGAGAGCCTAATTTCAGCTTAGGGAAGAGTCTATCTTTGAACATTAAAAAAAATTCTAACATCGTCCTTAAGTTGGAGTTTTATGCCAAGCTTTGGGAAGATACTTTTATCTATTTTACTTAGCTTTTCTATTGCTATGGCTTTGCCTTTTTCAATAGCTAACTCCAAAACTTTATGAGCTAAAAGCCACTCTTGTATTCCATCCTTTGATATTTCAGCAAGAGTTAAATAAGCCTGTTTCCTTTGTCTGTTTTTGAGCCTACGTTTATAAGCGTTCCTTTCCTTAGTTCTTCCCACTGCTTCCTTAGGCCTTGTATTTGGTTGGTAGGTCAGGGAAAAGTTGTCTTAGTTTGTCGTAGATAGCCTTATTTGTCATTTTGTTTAGTTTAAGTTTGAGTTGTGAGCTAACAAACATCAAGTTCAGATTTCAGCCTTCATACATTTGACAGTCAATAGAACTGTATTTTTAGAACAGCCTTCCTTTCAAGACTGACTAATTTTTCTGTTATATAATCTTCATGAGGAGGTGTTTGATGAAAAAGTTAATACTTGTGTCTGTGCTTTTAAGCAGCCTGTCCTTTGCCCAGCAAAAGTTTGCATGCATAGACCCCAACAGGATACTCCAGGAATCCCAAACTGCTAGGAAAGCGCAAGAGGGATTAAGGAATAAATTTCAATTCTATCAAAAGCAGTTAGATGAAATGGGGAAAAAATTAGAGGAATTGAAAAAGCAAATAGAAAGTAGAGCCATAAGTCAAAAGATGAGGGAAGAA